>JAFWLX010000015.1 GCA_017510875.1 Atopobiaceae bacterium
ATGCGCATGAGAGTCGATCCGCTGCGTGAGCGCTATGAGGCAATACATGCACGTGCGGTAGACTGGGCCGAGCTCCTGCGCGATCGCAGCCGCTTGGCCGAGGCCGACAGCGACTCGCTCAAGCAGACCATCGGCAGTGCCAAAGAGGCGGTAAACGACGCCTCTGCCAACCTGCAACGTGCGCGTGATGCAGCCAACGAGGTCAAGGTTGAGATGGGCCGTGTCGAGGTCCAGGTAGAAAACGCCATTGGTGCGATAACGTCTTTGGGCTATGTGCTCGATCAGGCGTTGCTCCTAGACGAGCCGGAGGATCGTGCGGCTATGGAGACCGAGGTCGAGCAGCTCAAGAAGAAGATAGCCACTATCGGGCCGGTCAACGAGGTTGCAATGGACGAGTACATGCGCCTCAAGGAACGCTCCGACTATATTGACGAGCAGGTGGCCGACCTAGAGCGTGCGCGCGGTGCGCTTGCCAAGATCACCTCTGCCATCGAGCGAAAGATGCGCCGACAGTTCTTGGTGGTCTTTGATGCGGTCAACGCCAACTTCTCTGAGGTCTTCTCCATGCTCTTCCCGGGTGGCCAGGCCCATCTTGAGATGACCGATCCCGACCATCTCACCGAGACGGGCATCGAGATTGTGGCGCAGCCACGCGGCAAGCGCATCCAAAAGATGATGCTCATGAGCGGTGGCGAGAAGTCGCTCACCGCCTTGGCACTGCTGTTTGCCGTCTACAAGACGCGCACTGTGCCATTCTATGTGTTTGACGAGGTGGAGGCCGCTTTGGACGACTCCAACCTCTCCAAGCTGCTGGATGCCATCGAGCAGCTTAAAGATACGACTCAGCTCATCGTGATAAGCCACCAGCGACGCACGATGGAACAGGCGGACGTCCTCTACGGCGTCTCGATGCAGGCCGATGGTGTGAGCCACGTGGTGAGCCAGCGCCTCGACCATGCCACAGGAAAGGTGGTGGATGCCTGATGCCAGGATTTGCCGACACGCTTCGCAAGGGTCTCTCGCGTTCGCGCGAAGCAATCTCAGAGATCTTCTACATGGGCGGTGAGGTTGACGAGGAGTTCTGGGAGACCCTCGAAGACACGCTGGTCATGGCCGACATGGGTGCCGAGGTTGCAATGCAGGTGACCGACGATCTGCGCGAGCAGGCTGCGCGTGAGAACCTGCGGACGGCTCGCCAGATGCGCGAAGCCTTGGCACAGCGCTTGGCCAAGGTCTTTCCGCGTGCCGATCGCGACCCCTTTAAGAGCCTTCCCTCGTGCGTGCTGTTTGTGGGCATCAATGGTGCCGGCAAGACCACGACTGTGGGAAAGCTTGCCAGTGCCTACAACGACTTGGGCGTCAAGTGCCTGATTGGTGGTGCCGACACCTTCCGTGCGGCGGCTATCGAGCAGCTGCAGGTGTGGGGCGAGCGCTCAGGCGTCGAGGTCATCACGCGCGAGCGTGGGGGAGACCCGGCAAGCGTTTGCTACGACGTGCTTGACCAGGCCGAGCGCAGGGGCACCGAGCTGGTGCTTATTGATACGGCTGGACGTCTGCATACCAGCCCCGAGCTGATGCGCGAGCTGGCCAAGGTGGTAAACGTCTCGCGCAAGCGCGCGAGCATGCCGGTGACCGTTGCGCTGGTGATTGACGCAACCACTGGCCAGAATGGCCTTAACCAGGCACGCGAGTTCAACGAGGCGCTTGACATTGACGGACTTATCGTCACCAAGCTGGACGGCACTGCCAAGGGTGGCATTGCCGTGGCTATCAGTCACGAGCTTGACCTGCCCATCTATCGCATTGGCGTGGGCGAGGGCAAAGATGACCTGCAAACCTTTGACGCGCTGGAATTTTGCCGCGCGCTTGTGGGAGCGACAGAAGGGATTTAAGAGATGGCAGTGTTCGGCAGCCTTTCCGACCGTCTACAAGACACCTTTGACAAGCTGCGTGGCAAGGGTCGCCTTACCGAGGATGACATCAACGCGGCAATGCGTGACATTCGCATGGCGCTGCTCGAGGCGGACGTCAACTATCGTGTGGTCAAGGAGTTTGTCTCTGCGTGCAAGCAGAAGTGCATGACCGCCGAGGTGCTTGACTCGCTCACTCCTGCGCAAAACGTCGTGCGAATCGTTCTTGAGCAGCTTACCGAGCTGCTTGGATCTACCGAGGCAAGCCTTACGTTGGCGCAAAACCGTACGCCAAACGTGATTATGCTCGTGGGCCTGCAGGGCTCGGGTAAGACCACCGCAGCCGCCAAGCTGGCATATCTGCTCAAGAAGCAGAAGCACAGCCCGCTTCTGGCTGCCTGCGACACGCACCGTCCCGCCGCAGCCGACCAGCTGGCAACCCTTGGCGGCGAGATTGGCGTCCCGGTGTATCGTGGAGATGGCAAGGACGCGGTCAAGGTAGCGTCCGAGTCCATTAAAGAGGCAATCGATCACCTTAACGACATCGTCATCGTGGACACGGCAGGCCGCCTGCAGATAGACGAAGAGATGATGAACGAGGCCGTGGCCATCAAGGACGCGGTGAACCCCGACCAGATTCTCATGGTGGTTGACGCCATGACGGGCCAGGACATCGTAAACGTGGTTAACGAGTTTGCTAATCGCGTGGACTTTGACGGCGTCATCATGTCAAAGCTTGACGGTGACGCCCGTGGCGGCGGCGCGCTAAGCGTGCGCGAGGTTACCGGAAAGCCTATCATGTTTGCCTCCATGGGCGAGAAGCCCGACTCGCTTGAGGTCTTTAGTCCCGACCGCATGGCCAAGCGCATCCTGGGCATGGGCGATGTGGTTGGCATCATCGAGCAGGCCGAGAAGATTGCCGACGAGCAGGCAATAGCCGACGCCGAGCGTATGCTGCGCCAGGGCTTTACGATGGATGACATGCTCACCCAGATGCAGCAGATTCGCAAGATGGGTGGCCTTAACAAGCTCATTGGCATGCTGCCGGGTGGCGATCGCGCCATGTCACAGATGGGCGGCGGCGTGGATGAGTCGCAGATTACCCGTATTGAGGCCATGATTCGCTCAATGACCCCCGAGGAGCGCCTGAACCCCAAGAAGATCAATGGCCAGCGCCGCAAGCGCATTGCCGCTGGCTCGGGCCGCACGGTGCAAGAGGTCAACCAGCTGCTCAAGCAGTGGTCCGAGATGAACAAGATGATGGGCAAGATGCGTCAGATGGCCAACGGCTTCCAAACCGGCGGCAAAAATAACCGCAAGGCCCGCAGGCAGTTCAACCAGATGATGCGCAACATGGGCGGCAACGGCATGGGCGGCAACGGCATGGGCGGCAACGGCATGGGCAACATGGGCGGAATGGGCGGCTTTGGCGGAAGTGGCTTCCCGTTCTGATGGTGAGTCTACATTGCATCTAACGAATTGACGGTCCCAGCCAATGGTTCTTCTGGCTGGGACCGTCCGCGCAGCTCCCAAAAGGCAATGGCGGCAGCGGCACCCACGTTGAGCGAGTCCACATCGTTGGCCATGGGAATGATGACGCTCATGTCGCAGGCATCGATGGTCTTCTTGTCCAAACCAGAGCCTTCGGTCCCCAAGAAGAGCGCAATCTTCTCGTGCGCTTTAAGCCTTGCGTCGTCAAGGCGCACGGCATCATCGCGAAGCGCGAGTGCGGCACACGCAAAACCTTGGCCGTGAAGAATGTCCACTGTTGCCATAGGCCATGGCTTGGGAAGCCTTGCCCACTTCACCTTGAGCACACATCCCATGGAAACCCGTAGTGCCCGTCGGCTAAGTGGATCGGTGCAGCTTGGTGCAAGCAGCACGGCATCAATGCCGAGCGCCGCGGCAGAGCGAAAGATGGCACCCACATTGCTCACATCGACGATACCCTCGAGAACTGCTACGCGACGAGCGCCTATCAAGACCTCCTCGAGTGTCCTTGGCTTGGGCCGACGCAGGGCACAAAGGTAGCCCCTCGTGACCTCAAAGCCGGTAATCTGGCTCATGACCTCACGATTTGCCAAGTAAATGGGCACATTGGGGGGCAAGGTGCCAATGATGTTTGACATGGATTCAAGATGGCGCTCGTCAAGCAGGAGTGACAGCGGTTCCATTCCTTGGGCAAGAGCCGCTTCTATCACAAAGCGCGATTCAGCAATCATTACCGCCCTCTCGGGCTCTAAGACGTTGCGCAGCTGGTGCTCGGTAAGGCGCGCGTAGACGTCAATGCGCGTGTCTGTTGGGTTGGTAATGCGAAGAATTGCCATTGTGCATCAATCTCGTTTCAGAGCTTCTCTGGTAGGGTACTATAGTCCACTACATGATACCTACGGAGCATCTTTGTGGAACAACGACGACAAGAAG
>JAFWLX010000140.1 GCA_017510875.1 Atopobiaceae bacterium
TGCCTTGTGGTCGCCCTTGAGGCTAGAGGTGACGGCCAGGTTCTTGATGTCAAGCGGGAACCAACGGGTGGTCATGGTGGCCTCGCCGTCGTTCACAAAGATCTCGACCACAGAGGTGTCTACCAGCACGCGCAGGTTCTCGACCTTGCCGGCAGAGAGCGCCGTGAACGGAATGCGACGGATGGAGCGATAACGGCCGGCATGGCTATGGAAGACCAGCTCGGCGTCGTCGTCGTTGATCACAAACTCAAGGTCGCCGTTGAGCATGAAGTGGCCCTTGCCCTCGATGTTGGTGATCTGGAACTCGCCGATGCCGTCAAAGCGTGCGCCCACATGACCGGTCATGTCAAACTTGTCATAGGTGGAGGAGCCCATGAAGCCGGTGGAGCCGTGAGCCAGCTCGGGCTTGAACTCAACTTCCTCGTCACGTAGCTGCTCCAGCTCTTTTACAGGCCACTGGCAGACCTTGCCGGCCTTGTTGAGCTTGAGCTCGCGCGGGATGGTAAGGGTGTGGGCCCACTCGGGGGTGGTGGGAACGTCGTACTCAAACTCCATGTCGGCAACGCCGGCCCAGGCAATGAGGATGTGGCGGCCAAACTCGTCCTCAAACACCTGGCAGGCATAGAAGTCAAAGCCAAAGTCAAGCTCGACAAAGTCGTCTACGTCCATGCAGGGATAAGGACCATCTGCGTCCATCTTGCCGGGATCCTGCTGCAGGATGTCGATGACCTTGCCCTTTACGGGGAAGTAGCCCGAGTTGTGGATGGTCTGGAAGCGGTACTCCTGCTTGGGAACGCCCTGCGGGCACACAAACATGAACTCTTTGTCGCCAAACTGGGCAACGCTGGGGCACTCCCACATGTAGCCAAAGGGGCCGTCGCCGGTGTTGGTTGCGCTGCCGGCCATCTCCCACTTAAGGCCGTCGTCAGACTTGTAGAGCAGGGCGCAGCCGTGGCTGTCCATGGTGCGGCAGCCCAGCAGCATCCACCACGAACCATCCTCGCGCCACACCTTGGGGTCGCGCACATGGTTGGAGGCGTAGGCGGGATACTGATCGTTCAGCAGCACGGGGCGCTTCTCGCCCATGGTGACGCCGTCTTTGGTGATGACGAGGGTCTCGTTGGCCTTGCGTCCGCTAAAGTCGTAGTCGTAGCCGTCCGCGCGCGAACCCATAAGCTCGTTGCCGGTGTAGTAGAGCCACAGCTCGTCGCCGTTGACAATGCCCGAGCCAGAGTACGAGCCGTTCTTGTCGGTCTGCACGCTGGGCATGATGGCGCCGCCATGCCAGTACCAGGTAAGCAGGTCGGGGCTTGACCAATGGCCCCAGCCATGGCCCCACTCGCGCGGCCAACGCGGCTCGTACTGGTGGAAGATGTGGTAGACGCCCTTAAAGTGGCTCAGGCCGTTGGGGTCGGTCATGGTGCCATGGGGCATCTGCAGGTGGAACTTCAGGCGCCAGTTGTGCGACTGGACGAGCTTGACGAGCATGGTCATGGGCATACCTTTCTCGCGAGGTGGGCCATCGTGCTGTGCACGTGAGAACGATTCCACAGTAAACGAACAACGGGGCAAATAGGGGAGTGTGCCTCGTTGTTTGCATAAGTGGCAGACATTGAGAGGGGAACGGCCCGGGCCTGCCCGCGGCAAGCAATGCTGAGTCGACCTGCGCATCATCTAAGGTACCTTTACGGGCTGCTAGGGCGTATTATGGGGTTGGGCTAAACAAAACGCTTGGATGGAGCTTGAATATGACTTCGCATGCAAGAAGAGATGGACACCCAAGGCAGGGTGACGGCCGTACGCCAAAGCGCGGGAGCTTGCTGCCGATTGCGCTGGTAGTGGGCTTTGTGGTGCTGCTTGCGGCAAGCCAGCTGGTTGGCGCCGCGTTTGGCTGGGGGCTTCTGGCAAAGCGGGATAAGCCTGCCGAGCAGAGCGAGCCGGTAGAGCAAGCCGCTCCCCAGCCAGAGGTGAGCGAAGAGGTTGCGCCGCCAGTTGAGGAGCCTCCTGCAGAGCCGGCCCCAGACACGCGTGCTGCCGAGTTTGCCGTAGACCCTGCGCGTACCGACTGGAACTACGAGCCAGGTGATGCCAAGGTGGTCTATCTCACCTTTGATGATGGCCCGTCGGCCAATACGGCGGCGGTGCTTGACATCCTTGACCAGTACGGCATTAAGGCCACCTTCTTTGTGACGGGCATCAACCCCGAGTACCTTGACATGATAGGGGAGTGCTACCGTCGCGGGCACACCATTGGCATGCACACCTACACGCACGACTATGCGCAGGTATATGCCTCGCTCGACGCCTATTGGGACGATCTGAACCAGATATCCGAGGTCGTGCGTGCCCAGATTGGCTACGTGCCGTGCTTCATTCGCTTTCCGGGCGGGTCGTCCAACACTATCTCGGCCAACTATACGAGCGGCATCATGAGCGAGCTCTCGCAACAGGTGCAAGACGCTGGATACCAGTACTACGATTGGGACGCCAGCTGCGGCGATGGTGCCGAGCACACGGCAGACGAGCTGGTAGATGCCACCATGGAGGACACCTCGTACGGCTACACGAGCATCGTGTTCCTCGCGCATGATGGCGCCGAGAAGCAGACCACCGTGGAAGCCCTGCCACGCATCATCGAGTACTTCCAGCAGGAGGGCTACTCGTTTGCCCCGCTCGACCGTCAAACCTGCGTCCCGCATCACGGGATAGGCAACTAGCAGACATGAAGGCACCCGCCCTGGCCCTCCCGTGGGCGGCAGCCTCCTATCCTCCTAAGTTGCGCAGGCGGCAAGAAATCTTCTCGTGTGGCCCATTTTGGGTCAATGGCTGCTAACATAAGCACATATGTCCTGCTTCAAAACCATGAACAGTGGGGAGATGGCGTAGATGGCCTCTGGGTACAACAACACAAGAAACGACGACCCGTACCTCGATGATGGCGGGCAAGAGCGCAGGCGTCGCAGCTCGACCAGGCGCTCTGCGGACGACACCCGTCGAAGCTCAACCAGACGTTCGTCTGCAAGCCGCCGCGACAGCAGTCGTCGTTCGTCAGACGGATCGCAGCGCTCAACCAGCGAGCGTCGCCGTGCGAGCGAGGGCAGCCAGCGCTCGTCTCGGCAGAGAAGCAGCAGCTCTACCCGCAAGCGCGTCTCCCCGCGCAACTTTACCGACCCGCGTGCAGACTCGCGCAGCACAGAGCGCAGGCGCAAGTCGGCCGGTACACGCACCACGGCTAAGCGTAGGACAGCCAAAGCCCAGAAGGCTGCCTCGCGTCGCTCGGTCAACCCCATTAGTGGCATCTCGGCCGGATTCAATGGCTTTCTCGACCGCTTTGGCCTGCGCGAGCCAAGCGGCATGCCATCAAAGACGGTCTTCATTGCTGCTGGTGTGTTTACCCTTGTCTTTGTGCTGGCCCTCCACCACTTCCTGCGCTTGGGCATTACGGTGAACAGCAAGCGCTATACCGTTTGGCGTGGCACCACCATCGAGAAGCTGCTGGATGCTGGCTATGCAGATCCCGAGCCCACTCCTGGTGACCTTTTGGCCGTAGATGGGTCGGTGCTGGAGAAGGGTGGCGGCGACCGCTGCTCGGCCACCATTAACGAGGAGAAGGCAAAGCTGGATTCCAAGGTTCCGCGTGGTGCCAACGTGCTCATCTCAAACGGTGAGGACACAACCGAGAAGGCAACTGTGACCGAGGAGACCATTCCCTATACAACCTCGGACGACAGCCGCGAGTTTGACAA
>JAFWLX010000141.1 GCA_017510875.1 Atopobiaceae bacterium
AACAACGGGTTAGCCACACCCTGTTGTTGACGTTGCGGCGGCCACTTCGCGTATGTTGCGTTGTTAGTGATGTTGGTCGACGCATCGAAAGGGCTGTTCACTGATGTCAGACGACATCGAGCGGCTAAAACTGTGCTTACTCGAACTCAATATCAACCTGGCTAGACTCGTAGATGGACACCCTCGTCTCCAGCTCGACTCTGTTTACAATCCAGCCGAGCGCGCTGCATTGCTGTGCAAACGTCTCGAACCGGTTTACGCCGTTCAGCTCCTTGAGCGTTACGACGAGACCAAATCGTTGCGGCTGGCGAGAACCGCGCCGGTATCTCGAGGTCTTTCTCAGTTTGATTGCCCACAACGGGTTTTCGTACGCCTTTCGCGGTCTAGTGGCATCTGTGAGGACGTCGCTGACGTGCTTGACGTTGTCCCACTTCCGCTGCTTCTTTCTCGCGTCGATTTCTGTGGTCAAATCGCCCTGCTCACCCTGGGTGTTGCCCTTCAGGGATTTGATGTTTGTTCCTCTAATGCGGCCAAAGTGCAGGTCTAGCTCGGTGCTGGTGTAGTCGACTCCCTGATTGCGGTTACACTCAGGGAAGTAGCAGAGCGTTGCTCTGGCGACATAGGGGTGCATTCCTTTGCTCACCGGAACGGGTAGACGATAGTTGTACATCTCATATTCCGTTGCTTCGCCCGAGATAGCCAGCTTGATTTCGTCGTTGTTGGATTGAAGAACGTCCTTGATGTGAATCGGCACTACTCCGTAACCACGCCAGTTCTGGTCAATCGGGATGTCCCACCCACATGCGGAGTCGATGATTAGGGCTTTTGCAACCTCGCATGATAAGCCCATCTTGTAGACGAGATAGGCCACTTTACGCGTGACTAAGGGTGCTGCGAACGAAGTACCAGAAACGGGAAGAGGGCCGCTTCCGCAATGCGCCCAAACAAACTCGCCCTCAATCTCATCGCCGCCATAATACGAAACGTCTGGCTTCCTATGGAATCCGACTACGGGTCCATGTCTTGTGTAGCTAGCTGGCTCTCCATTCTCGCGTACGGCATTCACAACGAGTGCATTTACCGAGTCTGCTGGCGTGCCTATTCTTTTGCCACCGTGCTCCTTGTCGTTGGTACCCGCTACGACAAAAAGCACGCCATACTGCTTCTGAATTCTGTCGAGTTCGGCAGCCTCTGGGGATACCGAGTTGTCCGCCACTGGCTCCCTTGAACCCAGAGAGAGGTTCCAAACCCTTATTTCTCCGCAGTTCTCGCTGACAATCCTCTCGATCTTCTTGACGACTTCAAACGAGCTGTATTCTGTACCCGCGGCGACGCCAAAATGCTTCACGCGGAAGTGTCCGCACCCATCCTCAAGCTGAGGGTTGATGCCGTTCCCGTCAACGATGAGGGACGTTACAAGCGTGCCGTGCTCATAGTCCGATTCGGAAAGGTTGATGTCTACGGGGAGCATGGGGACTGCATCGACCCACTCGCTGAAGTAAGGGAGATTGACGGTGTCGTAAGGCGTATCGATGACGCCAACCCACGGCTCGTTTGATGGCGGTGGGAGGATGCTTGCCTCGCCGGTGTCCCATGACGTGTGATTTAGGTCGAGCGTGTCGATTTGAGAGATATCGTCGCAAGCCATGGCGACAAGATAGGGTGCTCTCTCGAGCAGCATGCTGTATTGTGCGGCATTCATAAGGACACTTGATCCGAGCACGTTATACGACAAAATGTCGATTCCGAGCCTTTGCAGCAGCTGCTCTGTCTCCCACTCGGTCTCGTAGAGTGTGACGATTTGGGTTTCTCTGGTCCCTTTGGGCAATTGGCTGGGCGAAAACGAGCGTACGTAGTGCGCGTCCCGTATTGTCTGCGCAAACGTGGATTTGGGCATCTTGCCGCCCGTGAGACGCTTCCATCGCTCTCTGTCCATGTCTTTGTCACACAGGCTCTCCAAGAGCTCTCTCGTCGCGAGACTGTCGAAGTTGGTGCTTAGGATATCCGCAACGTCGCGAAGTAACCTCGCGCTGTCACGGATGGCCTGCGCTGAGACGTAGTGTGTCATGACGTGACGCTCATCTGGGGTACCAATGTCCGCATAGCGAGCGCCGACGATGCTCTCCTCGGAAGGGTGGTTCGGGCTCTTCAGGAGAGTGACGACTCTGTTACTCTTGGCTACCACCTGGCGGTACTCAACAGTGATTAGGACGTCCTTCAGGAAGGTCGAGCCTCGCCAGTTATCGAGCACCGAGTCTAGCTGATTCGCAAGAGCATAAAGATCTTCAGGCTTTATAACTGCTCGTGGGGGAAGGGTCGGAGCACCTCCGCCTGCTGCCGGGCGGGTCTCGAAGCCTCCTGAGAGGAGGAGCAAATCATTCATGCTCGGTTCCCTTCATCATTCTGCTGATGGTGCTGCGCGACACTCCTGTCAGCACCTCCATTTCTCTGACTGTGAAGCCGCGAGACTGCAAAGCTCCCACCGATGGCGGCTCGCCGTTTAGGGCTTCGAAAATGCGTACAAGGTAGTCGTACTGGTTCGAGGGGTCACTGAAGGCAATAGAGGTTCGGATAAGGTTCTTGAGTTCGCCCGGGTAGGGGAGAGAACGGCTCGTCTCAAGCGTCTTCCTGAAGCACCTAGCGTCGTTCTTGATGAAGTCGAGGCCCTTGGTGAGCTCGTGCATTACCGTCATGCCAACGTCTACAAGGTCGTCATGGCTGTAGCGGTCGAAGTCGATGACCATGTCAAAGCGGCGGGCGAGCGCCGGATCAATGCACGAGAAGAGGTTGGTAGTGGCGATGAGGACGACGCTGTCCGCGAGTGTGTCGAGACCCTTAAGTACGGCAGAGGTCGCGCGGCCCATCTCCCTGACATCGTTTGAGTTGATACGGTCAAGGGCCACCGCATCAATCTCGTCAAATAGCACGATAGCCTGGCGACCGGCGGCGTTCACCTCCTTGAAGAGGGCGGCGATGTTCTTCTGGGTTTCTCCAAGCTTGCTGTCTATAAGAGTGTTGAAGTCAACAGAGTACAGGCTTCGGTTGAGGATGCGCGCCAGCTGCCTTACTGACTCAGTCTTGCCTGTCCCCGGAGGGCCTTGGAACAGGAATTTGTTGACGCCCATCTTGTGGGCGATGGCGTTGACGATGCCGCGGATGTCGTTTGCTATGGGTGTCGGGAGAGGAAGCGGGGTGTCTGAGGCGGTTTCTTTGACTAGCCGGCTTGAGCCGTCCTCTTCCATTTGCGGGATAAAGGTTCTGGTCGCAGAAATGAGTGACATCACATAGCTGGCGAGTTCCTGTTCGCCGCTCGCCGCGAATTCCCTGGCGATGGCTGCCGCCCTGTTGTTGAAGGAGACGTCGTCATGTTCTGAGTGGAACCTGATTAGATCTATGACGTCGGCGCGTTTCATCCGTGGTCCTTTCGGGATGGGACAACTTGAGACATGGTAGCATAAAATTGACGGTTGACAAGAAACCAGTATGTATTCTAGCATGAGGCCGTCCGACAGTCGAGCCTGCTGGAGAGGAGGGCGGGAATCCACAGCGTGGTACGGTTTTGTGCTCACGTCTGGGTGCAAGCGAGGGTTTTGGCGGTAAAGTGCGCCGCCCTCAAAGGTAAGCGCAAGACTCGACGCGAGCGGCCGACAGGGCTTTAGGAGGTGGTTTGTCCCAAATACAGGGCTGCTAAACACTGAAAAATGGTGCACAGAGCGGCAACTCCGTGCACCAACAGATGAAAGATGACGGCCGAAGCGTGCATCTAGCTGCGACATCTATTGTACGCCCCGGTCGGAGTCTCTTCAACAGAGAGGGGCTAATATGGCCAACTATTACGTGAACAGGACGGCGCAGACAAACGGTGACCACGAGGTTCACAAGCAGGGGTGTACCTGGCTTCCGAACTCCCAGAACAGGATTGACTTGGGGTATCAGGCCAGTGACGCGGCGGCGCTTCGCGCCGCACGTAGGTACTTTACCCGTGTGGACGGTTGCCGCTTCTGCTGTCCGTCAATCCATCGTCACTAGCGGCTACTTGCCGGAGCATGGCGCGCTCGTGCGGGTGTTGTACGAGCGCGCCATGCTCCCCTTGAATGCCCTTATGGACAATTGGCAAACGAGTGCACGGTGATGACCGCCAGTACCTGCCGCGAGGCCTAGCGTCGGACCGTAACTCACGGCAGGTGGTTTGAGAGAAGCTAAAGTGGAGGGTGTGCATAGATGGCCACTAAGAACCAGCACTATGTACCGCAGTTCTACCTAAAGGGCTTTGCTTCTGAAGGTAGGGCTTGGGCCGTGAGAAAAGACCCTGCCGGTAAGTTCGGAAGACCGTTTTGCGCAAGCGTTAAAGATCTCTGCTCCAAGCGTTACTACCATGAGGTCGAGGTTACCCGTGCCGGCAGTCTTGGCGATTCAGTTCTTAGGGGCCGCATAGAAAGGCAGCTTTCAAAGCAAGAGCATGAGCTCGCTGACCCTCTGCGTGAGGTTACATCGGCACGGGACGTGCATACACTGGGGGAGGCTGTGGCGAAGAACCTCGACTCGATGAAAGTGCTGCTTGCACACATGATAGTGAGGAATCCGATGTATCTGGATCCTTCACGGCGGGAGTCAGAAGAGGTCTCGAATACGCTGATTGCCAAAGGACTGTTTTCTCAAGAAGAGCTTTTAGCTCTGGATGGGCTTGGTCTCACGCCTCAAGAGTTGACGGAGCACTCAATTATGCATGCGGTGCTGTGGTCACTGGATGTGGGCTCACCTATGCATAGCGTCCTCGAATGGTTGGGCGAAGCCGGCGTACTGGTCCTTCGCGCAAAAGTTGAGGCCCAGTTCGTTACGGCAGACGCTCCGTTTGAGCTTGGCTGGGGCAATGCTGAGTCGGAGTTGCCGACACATGTCTTCTTTCCTCTGGATTGGCGCACGGCGGTGGTCTTCCATACGTACGGTCAGGGGTTGGCGTTGCGCTATGCGGATGCTGAAGAGGTTGACTGGTGGAATCATTCTCTTGCAACGCGGTGTGAAGATACGCGTATGGTGGTTGCCAAGAGCGAACGCGCGTTGCGGAATGTGATGAGGGAGTTTGATGGGTCTTTGTAAGTGGTCGTGCCAGCCTTCAGAAACAAAACCATGACAAACGGAGCTTAATGCGCGTACAACTCATTAATGAGCAGTCACGAATAACAGATGTTTTGGTGTGTTGCGTAAGTGTCCTTAACGAGCTAAGACAATCTGGACCCGATTCCATAGGGACGTGCGTATGGGTAAGCAGCAAACAGGAACCGAAGGCCTTTGGAATGAAAGGCGACGGGAGCTCTACGGGCTTCTGATAGACCTTAATGAAGGGCTTGCCGAGTTGTACAAACGCGCCATCAATGAGCTTGACTCGTTACAGTCGGAAGAGATGAGCGCCGTCACACGCTCAACAGTTTCATACTACGGTCGCGAGCTGTTGAACAACTTGCCCGCTTTCCTCACTGATGACGGTACGGTGCCTCCGCGAGGACAGTATCAAGGACTCCAAGCGCAGGTGCTGAAGAGAGTGGTGAGGCTTGCTGCAGAGTCTAATCTTCCAGCTGCGGCAATAGATAACCAGAGTGTTCCTGTGCCTGGGGAGCTTGCGATGGCGGTTCGTGAGCTCGTGGAAGCGCATGAGAAGGGGTCTTTGAGCAGGCGACAACGTGATTCAGTGATTATCCTGGGGCGTGTTCAGGACGACGTTGCGGCAAACGGCCTGCTGGAGGAGGCAAGGACCGTACTCACGGATCATCAACACGTCGACTTGACACAAGCGGACGCGATTAGTGCTAAGTCCGCGTTTGTGGAGAGCTTCAAAACGATTGAGGATATACTGCTAGCTCGCCTCGGCTCATTCTTTGACACCGTGCGTGAGCTGAGAGCATTGATGAGCCAAGTTGAGGGGGCCGGACCTTCCGAGGATCCGGATATTGCCGAGATTGCAAAAGAGGTTCTGCTGCGTCTTGGTGACTATCAGCATAGACGCGTCTTCTTTGAGGGCATACGAAGCCCAAAATGGATGCGTCATCTCAAGGATAGGGGAGCATTCAATGCGGGCGTTCGTGACGAGACTGACAGCGGCGCATATTTGAGATGGCCGGAGGGCAGCTATCTTGTTGCCGTGGTAGATACGTGTGCAGATGACGTTCTGGACGTCTGTCTTTCTGCTGGGCAATCGCCCAATCCCTTTGTTCAGGCACAGTTGCTGAGTTCGGCTGCCAAACTTCCAGGGGATAAGGCAATGGGTTTGCACCAGGTTGCCCTTGTGTGGTCCGAGAACATGCGAAAGATACCCCATTACTTCGAACCGCATGATGCTGCACAGTTGGTCTCAAATCTGTTTAGGTGCTCATCTTCAGGGAGGCAAATCGGAAAAGCTGAGAAGGTTCTAAAGGCCTTCTTCTCACCGGTGTTCGAGCGTGACGATGAGATGGTGCGTTACTCACGAACCGAAGTCAGCGCTTCAATACCCGAGTACTGCTACGATGAAGAGCTGGAGTATGTTGTAACGCACTCTGATGGCAGATGCGGTTACCTGCAGATTCGTAAACTGCTTGAGCACTACGAGCTTCGCTATTGCGAAAGCAGGCGCCTCGAATACGGGCAATCCGGCGTCTACATGAGCTGGCGACCATCAATTGCGCTTCCAGGTGACTCATATCCCAGCAACTATGGCAACCACCTTGTTGACGCCTTCGTCCGAGTGCTGAGCAAAGAGGCGGAGCAGCGGTCGAATTGCCTGACCGAAAGCTATCGAAGCAAGAGTACTCTAGTCTCCCGTTCGGCTCTGTATGTCTTGGGTGGCCTCGTCGCAAAGGCGGTGCCTCCTATACCGGAAGGCGAGGAAAACACGTCTTACAGCAGCGAGTTCGTCAAGTGCCTGGCGCAAAGCATTCTGGACGATCCCGAGCTGCTCAATAAGGGGTTTGATGCCGAGATGATAGCTTTGGTTCAGGCCTGCATGTCACGTCCCCGCGTGTTTGATACGGAATCTATAGTTGGCGCGATTGAGGAGTATCGCGAACGGCAACAACGGGCGTACGCGGCCTCGCCCTGGTTGCAAAAGTTGGGCGAGAACGAGCGCAATGACATAGCAAACCGTCAAGCGGTTTCCGATGAGCATTTGCTACTCGCGCGTATCGGAGGAGAGGTTTTGCCTCGTGGCTTGGCGATGCGACTTGTCGAGCTCGACGAGGAACTTGGTGTGCTATCCGCTGAGGACCTAGCATTTTCAACGCTGTTTAGTGTGTCCTCCTGGGGGTATACGTCACCGCTTACTGCAGATCAAATGCTGAAAACTCCTGCGAACGAGCTCGGCGGTTTCCTGCGCGAATGGCGGTCCAGGTCTGTGCACGATGAGCCGTCGGTGACCGGTCTCGCGAATGCTCTGCAACTCGCGGTCTCCCAGGATGCGATGCACTTTGGAGGTTTGCTCGCCTCGGTTGAGAGTCTGAGGCCGAGGTATGTAGGGGCACTGCTGGAAGGGATGAGTGATGCGCTCGACAAAGGGAACGAAGTGCCCGCAGCTGACTTGCCTGCCGTTTGCTCATGGGCTTGCACACGAATGGGCGTTGAGGCTGATGATAAATCCGATTCGGCAGTTACGCGGGCTGAGTATTATGATTTCCGGTATGACGCTGGTAGGCTGGCGGAGAAGCTGGCCCTAAGCAAGACCACCCTTTCAGCGGTGAACTGGAAGCATCTCTTGGCAACGGGCGTCGCTCTAAGCGAAGTCCGTGAGCCACTTAAAGAGAAACAGTTTGCCAAGAGCTATCCCGATGATCCCATCACAGTTTTAATTAATCTGCTCCTGCCGAAAGGCGTGGAGATTCTGGTACGAGTGGCTGGGCTTGCGCCCAGCGAAGAGGTTCGTAAAGAAGCCAGGGACGCCATTGCGAGGTTGGCATCGCTGCACCAAGATACCCTTGTCTACGGTGCGTTGGGTATGGCCTTTCCACCACTGGTTGAATACGATCCTCAGTACGCTCATGAGTTGGCTTCCAAGGTCCTGCTTGTTGATATGATCAGTTTACTCCCTGCGTTCTTGTATCCTGCCCTGTACTGGTACAGATACCATCATGAGACGTTTTGTGCCTTGAAGTCGATTATTCAAAAGATGATTATCGAATTGCATGCCAGCGATTATGCTCAAGGCGGTCTCATCAGTAAAACGACGGAACGCATAGGCTACTGGCTTTACGTTGAACGTGAGGCTGGTCACATGATGCCTGACGACGAGCTGTATTTGCTGTGGCGAGCTAACGCCTCAAGTGAAGAGCGTAGAACCGTGCTTCGCGAGGTATGTCACAGGGCCAGTTCCGAGAGGGCGCCCGCCGGCGTCGTGAAGTGCGCCATGGGATACTGGGATGAGGTTCGTGGATACGAGCTTCAGTCAGGCGTGACAGGCGGGCTGACCGGCGTGTTTCTCCTGGCGCACAATCCTGTGGTTCAGGCTGACTGGCTTGCACCGCGCATGGCTATTGAAGCTTCGGAAAACGATGTGTCAGACGAGCTGCCTGGCGTGTCGGGGAGGCTGGCGGATGTAGCTCGAATCAGTCCCGCCGATGCGATGACTGTGCTTGAGTGCGCGGTTAGTACACAATCGGGGGCTGAACGCGTTACATGGATTGGGAAGTCCTTATTCCAAGTGCTTGCATATGCATGTTCGTCGCATGACGAGACCGTGGTTCATCGTGCGAGAGCCCTGATGGACAGGCTTGGCAGGCAAGGGATGATCAGCCTGGATGAGCGGGTGCATGAGGCTATGGAAGAACTGGGGCTTGTCGAGCAACAAGCGATGATGACGGCAGACGGTGAAGCAGTGCGTGCGCCTAAAGGTGTTTTGGATAGTTAGGTATTTGGACGGCTGGCACCCCTATGCCCCGCCATTACACGTCGTGGATGCGGACAGCCCTCATCGAGCGGGTGACGTGGAAGCCCTGAGTGTCGATGTTCACTTAAAACTGCCCCTATGGTCACCGCATAGTGCGCACCGCGGTCACCGAGATTTGAGCAGCTTGCGCGCTCCGAGACCGCGCGTAAGCTTGGTAAAGCTCGCTGTGCGCAGCCTGTTTCGCCAAAAGACAGGAGGGTATATTCAAGAACACCGTATGGGGCTCTAGAGGGTGGTGACAACATGTCCATGACACTTTCACGGTGTAGGGATTGCGGGAGACAATTCCTACAATGTTCAGGCACAGGTGGTGGACGTTGCCGTATTTGCAACGCAAACAGGAGAGAAGAGAGCGCTCGGAAGAGGGAAGAGGCTGAGAGCCTGAAATGGCGCGAACAGCGAGCGAGGGACCATGAGCAGTTCCAGAGGGACGTGAAAAGCTACCATCCAGTCTCAATCGATAGCATCGTGCCAACCCATCGCTCTCTGTACATTATGGGAAACGGCTTCGACCTGATGCACAGGGTTCCATCGAGCTACTACAACTTCCGAGACAGCCTCGGAAAGCGAAGCCCCTTGAGGGCCACGCTGGAGATGGCGCTAACCCCAGACGATATCTGGGCGGACTTCGAAGATGCACTCGGCAGGCTCAACCTTGACCTGATGGGAAGCAGGGATATCGTCGACATGTGGCTAGGTACCTCCGGCTTCTGGGATGAGGATGCCGGCGCCTCCGAGTTCTACATGGCTGTCGAGGCGGCGGTCGGCCCTATTGCCGATATAGTCGACGACCTTCAACCGGCATTTCGCAAATGGGTGTCACGCCTTTGTGTCGGAACGGACGACAGACCGTTGAGCAACCTGATCAGTCCCAAAGGCAAGGCGCTCAGCTTCAACTACACCGAGTTCATCGAGACGCTCTACGGAGTGAGCGACGTCTGCTATATCCATGGTTGCAGAAAGAACAAGAATGAGAGGTTGGTCTTGGGCCACCGGCCCGGCGCCGAGGGCTCCTTTCACGAAACATGGAAGGAGCCCCATGACTTTCGGTCAGCAGCGGTGGACTTGGCCCGGGACGAGGCGTTTCGTCTGATTGGTGAGTATAACGAGGATCTTACCAAGAATAGTAAAGAGATTATCGAGAACCATGAAGCATTCTTTGGGGCCTTGGCGGATACTGACCAGATAGTGGTGATTGGGCACTCCCTTTCGCCCGTTGACTGGGATTACTTCACCAAGGTGAGGGAGTCTGCGCAAGACGCGCACTGGTACTTTGGTGTTCATGGGCTGGCCGACCTGAGAAACCTAGGCAAGCTAGTGGGCCTGCTCGATTTGGTCAGCTTTGACGTCTTCAGGACGGACGGGATCTCAACCAAGTCCAACGCGACAGTTGCTGCGACCGCAAAGATGGAGAAAGCATCCGGGGCAAAGGTCTTTAAGGAAAGTGGAACGGCCGTAACCGTCAGCCCGGAGCACGTCCTGACCATTGACGGGAATGACGAACTGGTGCTGCCATGTGGCTGCAGGAGGGTCGTGATTCTGGATGGCTGCATGTTCATTGAGCTTTCCGGTTTTGACCGAAGTGTGCTGCTCTTTAACAAACGTGATGATAGGTGGAGCTTCACGGCTCAGCTAAAGAGCGTCAAGGGGCAACGCCTTGTGAATCCCAGGCTGAAGCACGTGTGCCTGAGCGAGAAGCGCATTACGTTTGTCTACAACAATCGCGTGCGCGCGTTTGACCTAGAGACCGGTTGCCTACTTGATAACCGAGCGATTCGGGGTGCGAGAAATCTGAGCTATGTGGGGATTGACATCATCCAGCGGTTTGTATGACCAAACGGCTTGTGATGGCCCCGCAAATGGCATTGAGCGTCGGATCCCCACACTACGTTTCCGAACTAGCGGCCGCCCGATTCACGTCGTGCGTCTGTGCGCCACCAGGATCAGTCCTTGGTGGCGCACAGACGCAAAATGCGTTGAGGTGAACAAAACGAGGCTTTTGGGCATGGCCTGACCACAAAACGCGTTGATGTGAACGCGATTTAGGCTGCAGAGTCTCTGGCGCGTGATCGCGTCGCAAACCGTGGTGTATGAGGGATTGAGAGAAGAAGACCATCGCATGTCCTCGTCTGACGTAGTCTAGATTTCCCCATTTTCACAAACGGGATTTCCCTACTGTCACGTGGGGAATCCCCGCTCTCACGGAGGGCGCGGCATGCCCGTCGCCCCCGCGAAGGTAGCCTCCGTAGCAAGGGTGTCCAAGCCTTTGGTTACGGAAGGACGTGGAAAGGATGGCTCTAGACATGCCGCAGATAGATGATATACGCAGACTGTGGTCGGAGGGGCGGGGCGTCTCCAAGATCTCCCGCATGACCGGCCACGACAGGAAGACGGTCAGTGCTCGCCAGAAACACCATCGATGGTCACTGCAAAGTGTGCACCGTGGCCACCAGGATTTGAGCAGTGTGGTCGGCTCTGGGGTGAAACTTCGGGGGAGCGGATCTAAGCGGGTCGTCTGCTAGAGGAGGGTGGCGTGGAGCGGTCGCTTGTACTTACTGCGACCGTGTTCGTTAATCCTCGCATCCTTGACCAGACACCATCTCGTACCAGCAATTGTTCCAATCTGGAACAATTGCTTGCCTGTACCAAGGCCGCGTTCGAGGGGCTCGGAATCCTTAGCCAGACGCCCTAGTACCAGCGGATGTGCCAATTTGGAACATCCTCACGTGCTCCGGGAGATGCCTCAGTTCCCTTGCTGCGCTAGGCTTCGACGGGCATGGGGCGGCAACGGTCGGGACCCAGTCGCCCGTCGCCCGGTCGATGCCGAAGCTGCGCCGCGCTCAGTCGAGGTCGCAGAGGGCTGGGCACACGTCCGTCGAGCCGTCGTCGAGGAGGACGACGTCGAGGTCGTCGTAGCCCTGAGCGAGTATGCTGTCGACGCACTGCGGCAGGCAGCGCTCCACGTCGTGGACGGGCACCATGACGGATACGAGCGGGCGCTCGGGGAGCGCGTGCGTGTCTGGTTGTGGTTGCCGCACGTGCGCGTCGCCTCCCCTGGGTTGCATGTGGTGCCGGCCGGGTGTAACTATTGTACGGTGTGGGGCGGAGAGGGGAGGTCCCGCGTGGCGGTTCGGATTGCGCGCGTGTCGCTTTTGCTGGTCGCCGCCGCGGCGGGGCTGGGGCGGCTGTCGGTCGCGCTCGAGGGGCATGGCCAGGCGAGGATGGCGCTGGGCGTCGCGATGCTGCTCGCATACGCCTGCGTGCGCGCGAGGCTGACGCTCGTCGGGCGACGGGTGGGCGCGGGGCCGCAGGCGAACCTCCAGCCGCTCTGGTCGTACCGGGCCGCCCTCATGTGGGAGGGCCACCGGCTGCGCGCGCAGGACGCGGGGCTGCTCG
>JAFWLX010000016.1 GCA_017510875.1 Atopobiaceae bacterium
ACCGCATGAACGAGTACGTTGTGGGCCAGGCCACCCAGGGCGTCGCCGACTACCTCAACGCTCATTACGAGAACCCCACGCTGGCTCTTGCCCGTGACTCCCGCCTTAAGGGCGAGGAGTTCCAGAAGTACGCCGCCGGCATCCTCGCCGCCAACGGCGTCAAGGTCTTCCTCTTCCCGCGCATCGAGCCCGTCCCCACGCTGTCCTTCGCCGTCCGTCATCTGGGCACCTCCGCGGGCATCGTGCTGACCGCCTCCCACAACCCCGCAGCCTACAACGGCTACAAGGTCTATAACGACAACGGTGGCCAGATCACCGACGAGGCCGCTGCCGAGATCAGCGCCAACATCGCCGCAGCCGACTGCTTCGCGCTCAACGTCATGGACTTTGACGAGGGCCTGGCCAACGGCATGATCAACTGGATTGACGATGAGGTCATCGACGCCTTCATCGCTGCCGTCAAGAAGGTCTCCGTCCCCGGCTTCAAGGCCGACGAGTCCTACTCCGTGGTCTACACGCCGCTCAACGGCACCGGCATGGAGTGCGTAACCAAGATCCTGAACGAGATTGGCGTTGACAAGGTCTACGTCGTTCCCGAGCAGAAGGATCCGGACGGCAACTTCCCCACCTGCACCTATCCCAACCCCGAGTTCCGCGCCGCTCTTGAGCTTGCCCTCAAGCTGGCCGAGGAAGTCAAGCCCAACCTGGTTGTGGCCACCGACCCCGACGCCGACCGCATGGGCACCGCCATCCCGCATGACGGTGAGTACAAGCTGCTCTCCGGCAACGAGATGGGCGTCCTGCTTATGGACTGGCTCATCAACATGGCCGAGGCCAACGGCGAGGATCCCAAGAACAAGGTAGCCGTCACCTCCATCGTGTCCTCCACCATGCCCGACGCCCTGGCCAAGGACAAGGGCTTCGAGCTGCGCCGCGTTCTCACCGGCTTCAAGTACATTGGCGACCAGATTGACCAGCTCAAGGACGCTGGCGAGGAGGATCGCTACCTCATGGGCTTCGAGGAGTCCTATGGCTACCTCGTGGGCACCCACGCGCGCGACAAGGACGCCATCGTGGCCGTCGAGATGTGCGTAGAGATGGCTTCCGACTACGCCTCCAAGGGCATGGACCTCTACGAGGCCATGGACGCCCTGTATCAGAAGTATGGCTACTACATCAA
This sequence comes from Atopobiaceae bacterium, assembly GCA_017510875.1. Classification (GTDB taxonomy): domain Bacteria; phylum Actinomycetota; class Coriobacteriia; order Coriobacteriales; family Atopobiaceae; genus UBA1367. The sequence continues at coordinate 1,181 of JAFWLX010000016.1, forward strand.
TGGCATCGTCAACGCCTCGTTCCCGGGTGCCGCTGGCGCCGACAAGATGGCTGCTCTCATGAAGAGCCTGCGCGAGGAGCCGCTGAAGGAGATCGCCGGCCTCAAGGTTATTGGCATGACCGACTTCTCCAAGGGTCCCGAGATGCCGCGCGTCTCTGGCCTGCAGAAGGAGGCCCCGCAGTATCTGCCGCCCGCAAACGTGATCGAGTACGAGCTTGAGGGCGACAACAAGATCATCTTCCGTCCCTCTGGCACCGAGCCCAAGATCAAGGCTTACCTGTTTGCCAAGGGTGCAACCCGTGCCGAGGCCGAGGAGATCGAGGCCAAGCTGCGCGCTGCCGCCGAGGAGATCTTTGCGTAAGCACAGCTAGCAGGTAATGGAGGAGGCCCTCGTCCAGCTGGACGGGGGCCTCTTTTTGGGTTGGTGCCTTGCGAAACACTTATCCCGGATGGTGTTCCGCATGCAGGGTCTTCCACCCAAAAGCGGGGGCGGCAAACCCGCTGGCTTGCCGCCCCCGCAACTGGTTCTATGAAGCGAGCCTACTCGTCTTCTTCCTCGTCGTAGCCGCTGTAGTCTTCCTCGTCATCAGAATCGCTGGACGAGCTCTTGCTGCCGCTGGAGCTGCTCGACCCGCTTGAGGCCTCAAGCGAATAAGCCGTGTCGGCCTTGCTCGAAACGGCGCCTAGTGACCAGGTGTGGCTGGACGCAACGGCCGAGGTGGGGTCGTTGACGGTGATGGAGCCATCCGAGTTGAGCTGGGTGATCAGTGCCCAGTGGGCGCTTTCAGAGCCAATGCCCGAGTCGGCCTTGAGCTTGATGAGCACAGGCGCGCCATCAGAGAGCGCGCTGTAGATGCCATCGCTGGAGGCCTCGCAGGTTGTTGCCGCAAGACCGGCATCTGCAGCGTGGTTGGTGATAAACGAGTCGTCCATGCCCGTGGTGCCACTGGCAAGATTGGCCGCTGCCACTGCCTGAATGATGGTGGCAGGATCGTAGTTGTTCTTGCCCGACAGGCCCATCGAGGCCATGGAGACAGCCACCGGACCAGAGGCGGTGACGCCCGCGATGCCGTCGGCATACGGCAGGTATCCCCAGCGCTCGTCAAAGGTGTACAGCACGGGGAAGTCGCCCGTTGTGACGTTCTCACCGTACGGCTGCGAGGTGCCCTTGGCCTTGATGGAGCCATAGACAAAGTCAACGGCTTCGGGCTCGGCGATTGCCAGGTCAATAAGGCGCTCGTCAGTGATCTTGTCGGCACTCTTGGCAATCTTGGCAAAGGTCTCGTCGCGGTCAAGCTCGGGCGCAAGCTTTTTAGTTACCTCGGCGTTGACACCGTAGGCAACGCGGGCGTCATCGGGGTTGACCTGCTCTACCTTGTCTTCCTTCTTGTTGCCCTTTGAAGAGCTGCAACCCTTGACGCAGCTAGTTACACCAAAGATGAGGGCAATGATAACCAGAATGCCCGCAACTCCCGCAATGATGAGGCGAGGATTGATGTTGCGCGACGAGCTTTGACGACGGCTGCTTCCCACCCTGTAGCCCGTGTCGCGCCCCTGCAGGGGCTTGCGTCCGTCGCTTGAGCTGCGACGCTGCTTGTTGGGCGAGTTAGCAACTACCTTGCGACGGTTCTCTGAACGTCCGGTTTCCATGGATAATCCCTCTCACGTTCATGTACAGTGCCAGACTGTTGTCAGGTGCTCTACCGACAATCCCATACATATTACGTTAGTTTTGTCACGTAGGGAATAAACGAGTACATTGAACGGTACTGCAAAGTCGGCGTCTATAGGGTGTGAGATTGATGTCAAAGCTTTTAGAACAGATTCTGAAGTTTGGCGTGGTGGGTGTCATCGCATTTGCAGTTGACTATGGCGTGCTGATGTTCCTCTCGCAGGTGATGGGGGTAGACCCCGTTATTGCTGCAGCCATATCGTTTTCCATCTCGGTAGTGGTCAACTACCTAGCGTCCATGCGCTATGTGTTCTCGCACCGCGAAGACATGAGTGCCACGCGCGAGTTTACGCTCTTTGTCATTCTGTCGCTTGTGGGCCTTGGCATAAACGAGCTTATTATGTGGGCTGGCACCAGGCTGCTGGGTACCTCGGGCCTTGCGGTGACCGCCGTAAAGATATGCGCCACCACAGTGGTCATGATCTGGAACTTTGTAAGCCGCAAGATGTGGCTTGACGGGGGAGACGCAACCTCCAAATAAAGGCGCGGTCGCCGCCCTGCCCGGGCCGTGAGGAGCGACACGAGCGCACTCATGCTGAGTCTCTTTCACTGAATTTAATTTTCTTTGTTAGACCTAGATTGACACGAACATCCGTACGTGCGTCGCTTTGTGTCGAGGGCCTCCCGTAACATGGCAGTCGCCAGACAGAACCATGAAAACGGGAGGCCCCATGGGCACGATTCTACCAGAGTCCCTG
>JAFWLX010000142.1 GCA_017510875.1 Atopobiaceae bacterium
CCTCTTCAGCTGGGGCTTCTGCTGGCAGCTCAAGATAGCGCTCGGGCATGCTTCCTTTGCACTCTTGCGCAAGGTAATTTGACAGGGCCTTGTCTGCGCTGGTTCCCAGATCAGAGAGGTTGCCCGAATCGCCGACAAGGGACTGCAGGGCGCCGCCAGATGCCACCAGGCTCTCGCTGGTGACCACCGTGTAGGTGTCCTGCGACGAGAAGGGCTTTCCTCCAACCGATTGGATGACCCAGTGCCCTGCCGCCGCGTCTCCTTCTTGCTGCTCGAAGGCATAGACAATGCCGCTTACCTGTGGCATTGACTCGGAGGGCTGGACAGGGTTGGCAAAGAGCGGCTGAAGCGCCTGCTCAAGGCGGCCTCCGGTGATCTCCATTGTGCAGAGGCGGTTTGAGGTGTGGGGGAGTACGGACAGAATACCTGCGTTTGTGATGTCACCCTTGGGCAGCGACGCCTTGAGGGTAGAGGCGCATACCAAGGCTGCGTCAGGACCTTTGGTGACGCCGCGTGACGCCTCCCACAAGATGGTATCTGCCACCAGCTGGCCAAGTCCACACGATCCTGTAAGGGCGCGCTCTGCGGGGAGTGCCTCTTGGCTTATGCAAACGACTTTTGCCAACTGGCGATCAAGCTCGGTATACGCTTGCGTGACAAGCGAGGCAACCTGCTCGTCGTCCTTCTTGGCGCTCTGCGCGTCTACGGTGCGCGTGGAAAGCTTGCTTTGCTCCCAAATGACCACCGAGGCCGCCTCAAGCCCGCTTGCCGTCTCTATTACGAGCGAGTCGTAACCAGACTCGCTTGTCTGGGTGCGTTGGGACGTGTCACCCGTGCTGGCATCAAGCAGCACGTCAATGCCATCAACCGTCGATGCAATGTGGTTGGCAAGGGGCAGCCCCTGCTCGTCAAAGCCCAGGCACGTGAGGCACACAATCAGCCTGCAGCCTTGAGCCTTTAGCTCGCTCACCTGCTGCTTTGCGATGGTCTCTAGGTCGGTGTACGAGAGGGTCACTCCGGCTGAGGCAAGAGGGCCCAGGCCCTCGGTGCCACTGGGACTGGTGAGGCCAAAGACCCCAACGCTTCTGCCATCGGTCAGCGTGTGGATAAACCTTGTGCTGGTGAGCGGCTCGCGCGACTGTGCGTCAAGTACGTTGGCCGAGAGGTACTTGAAGTCAGACTGCGAGAAACGCTTGCTCAAGGTGCTTGTGCCCAAGGCCAGCTCAAGCTTTCCCAGCGCCATGGCATCATAGCCAGCGGCATTTATGAAGCCAACTGCCGTCTCGCCATCCATCAGGTTGGAAACCGCGCTTCCGCCCAGCGAGTTGCCGCTGTCGAGCGTGAGCACCTCGTAGCCCTCGCCCTCAAGCTGGGTGGCAAGCCCCTTGATGGCGGCCAGGCCCATCGACCTGCCCTCTCGCTTGTAGGCGCCTTCCATGCCGCCCGTGTGCACGATTGCCAGCTTTGAGGGAACAATCTGCGAGACGGGTTGCTCGGGTGTCTGCTCACCGGTGCTGGTGGTCGAGCACCCGCAGATAAAAAGGCAAAAGAGGGCAAGGGCGAGGATGGCTATGCCAGTATGAAGATGCTGCGATAAAGCCTGGTGGCGTAGCGTGCGCTGCATGTGGTCCCCTTCCCGTTTGGTCACCCTTGCATATTCTCACATAATGCATGTCCGTCAACCCCAGCAATCGCGTGGAATAAGGGACGGTCCCCAAATCCACGCTCACAAAAAGCCTCCGTACCATACGATACGGAGGCTAAGTCAAGTGCTGGTTTTGAAACCTAAGACGCGTCCTAAGACTAGTCCTCGATCTCGATGGCGCCTACGGGGCAGGCGTCGACGCAAGCGCCGCAGCCAACGCAGTCGTCGGGGTTAGCGGCGACGGCAACGTCGTCAACCTCGAGGACGCCTACTGGGCAGCCATCGGCGCAGGCACCGCAGGCGATGCACTCGTCAGCATTGATAATGGGCTTGGACATAATGGACCCCTCTCTTAAGGTCGGTTTACAGTTCCCTCTACAAGGCAGAGTAGCACGCTCTGCGACATATGAACACTAGAATTATCACTTTTTTGCAAGTTGCCCAGAGGGCATTGCTGTGCGGATGGGTTGGGGCGGATGCTCCGCAGAACGCAACCGGTGGCCTGACTGGGCGTCAGACCACCGGTTTTAGGTGGGTTGAAGCTCTATTGCTTGTGCCTAGAGGCCAAGGAGCGTGCCCACGTAGATCTCGATCATCATAAGAATGATGAAGCCAAAGGCGTAGGGTGCAATCTTGCCCATGAGCTCGCCGTCTTTGCCCTGAAGGTCAACGGCTGCGCATCCAATGGCAATGTTTTGCGGCGAGAGCATCTTGCCCGCCGAGATGCCCAGCGAGTTGGATGCTACCAGCCAGAAGGGATCGACGCCCAACGTCTGTGCGGCGCTCAGCTGCACGTTGCCAAACAGGACTTCCGAAGAGGTGCCCGAGCCGGTGACAAAGGTGCCAATGGCGCCCAGCATGGGAGCCATGAGCGGGTAGAAGGTGCCCAGCGAAGTCACGAAGAAGGTAGCAATAGAGGAAATCATGCCCGAGTAGGTCATGATCTTGGCGCAGCCAAGAATGCCCAGCATGGTGAGGATGGTCTTGGACATCTGTACTACGGTCAGGTAGAGAACGGCAAAGATCTGGTCAAAGTAGGCGCCCTGCGCCTTGCCGCCAATGATGCCGCAGATAAGGATGAGCACGCCGGGCGTATTGATCCAGGTAAAGGTGAGGGTGGCGTTGGGGTCGCCCGCATAGACGTTGATGGTGGACTTGAACGGTGCCAGGAAGTTGTAGACCGGAGCCACCACCTTGGCCGTGCACAGAAGCATGAGGAAGATGAGGATGAAGGGGCTCCAGGCAATGATGGCGCCCTGCACGTCCACCCGCATATGCTTCTTGAGCACAACCTTGTACTCCTCGGGCACCTCGTGGGACGAGTAGCGAATGGCGACAATAAAGGTGACCACCAGCGAAAGCACGGCGCCTGCCACGTCGGCAAGCTCGGCACCAACCAGGCGTGCCACAAGAATCTGGGGGAGCGCGAAGGTAAGACCGGCCACCAGCGGAATGGGGAGAATGCCCTTCAGAGCCTTGGAGCCACCGCCAACGGCCATGACCATGAGCACCGGGCAGGCGATGGCATACGGCATGACCTGCAGTGCCTGGATGTAGCCAAGCTGCAGCACGTCAAGGCCGGTCTGAGTTGCCAAGGTGGTAGTGGGAATACCCACCGAGCCAAACATGGTGGGGACGCCATTGGCAATGAGGCACACAAGAATGGCCGTGATGGGGTTGATGTCAAGCGCCACAAGCATGCTTGCGGGAATGGCAACGGCTGTGCCAAAGCCTGCCATGCCCTCCATGAAGTTGCCAAAGCACCAGGCTATAAGCACAGTAAGGATGCGCTTGTCAGAGGAGACCGAGGCAAGCATAGCCTTGATCGTCTCCATGGCGCCCGTTGACACGCAGAGGTTGTAGGTAAACACGGCGGCGATGATGACGATCACAATGGGCCAGAGGGCAAACAAGAAGCCCTCGAGCGCTGCCGTTGCCACATTGATGGGCGTCATCTTCCAGTAGGTCATGGCTGCTACCACAGCCACAATCATGGCCTCGACACTTGCCACCCACGCCTGCTGCTTAAGGACGATGAGGGCAATCACAAGCCATATGATGGGGGTTAGGGCAAGGATGAATGGTACGACAAGCTCAAGCATAGTCACTCCTCCGTCTGGTACACATTGAAACAATGGTAAACCCAAGGAGGCGATAATGAGAGATAAATGTGGGCGAAAAGCGCGTCCGGCCCCCGCAGCGTGATTGAGGGGCGAGAGGCGGCCGTCTTTAGCGTGGATTGGGGGACGGTCCCCCAATCCACGCAATTGCCTTACAGCAGGCTGCTTATGGTGCGCGCTATGATCTGGCCGGCAAGCTCGCTTCCCAACGAGCTGGGATGCTTACTGTCAGAGCTATAGAGGCTTGACGAGTAGCCACGATTTGCAAACGCCTGTCCCACGTTTGAGATGGGGGCCGATATGGATGCTGCAGCGCGCGAGAAGGCCGACTGAAGCTGCTGGTTCATGGTCTGTAGCGAGATGCCCCTTTGGCTGGCGCCATCCACCGAGCCATCGCCGTTATACGCCCAGGTGGCGTAGATGACGGGCGTGGCTCCGCCGTTGCGGGCGCGCTGAGCAAGGTTGGAGAGGTCGCTTAGGTAGCCGCTGTAGTTATCGATGGCGCGGGTGCTTTGCTCCTGGATAACCACAAAGTCCCATCCACCCTGGTTGAGGTCGCTAATGACCTGTGTGCCCACGTTGCTTGCGCTAGTGACGTAATCGTGCAGGTTTGCGGCTGCAACGGCACGCGTGACAACCTCGGCACCGGTAAGCTGCGCGATCATCGAGCTGATAAGGCCGTTGTTGTAGTAGGTGAAGCTGTTGCCAATAAGCAGCACGCGCAGCGGGTCGCCATCGGTCACCGTAGGTACGGTTACCTGGACGCCCGTGAGGTAGCGCAGGACGCCGTCGTTGTTGGCGGTGCAGGCTGCGCCCTTGTAAGAGAGCGTGACGTTGCGTGCCACATAGCCCTGGTTGGCATCGCCGCAATAGCTCTTTTTGTTGATGGCAAAGAAGCCGGTCTTGGCGTAGAGGTGGCCGTTTGCCTCGCACAGGTAGTAGCGTTGCAGGTATCCGCCGTCGTACGTACCAATAACAAGCCAGCCCGCACTGTGATTGGTCTCAACGAGCACGGCGTCATTGTCGGCCAGCAGTACGCCATTGCTGCTGGCAAGCTTGCCGCGCATGCAGTAGCCCTGGGTGGGAAGTGCGTAGTAGGTCTTGGAATTCATTTCAAAGAAGCCGGTCTTGGCATACAGGTGTCCCTCAAAGCTCTCAAGGTAGTAGCGCTGTATCGAGCTGTCATAGGCAGACGTGCAGGCCCAGCCGGCTGCTTTGTCGTTCTCTACAAGGATGCCCTCGTTGTTGGACAGCAGGACGCCGTATCCGGTGACCGTCTTGCCACGTGACACGTAGCCTTTGTTGGCAACAGTAAAGAAGACGCCCGTTGCCGAGCCCCTTCCCGGCATCACGGCCGTAAAGAAGCCCGGCTGTGCGGCGTGCGACGTGGCGTTGATGTAGTAGCGCTGCCATTCGCCGTGATAGGCGTTTGTCACAAGCCAGCCAGCGTTCTCAAGACGGCCATCGTTGTTGGCCAGATAGATGAAGCCGTTTGCGCTGTTCTGATAGACGCCGCGCACTACGTATCCCTCGGGGCGGGCATATGCCCAGCTTGAGGGGCCCGTCTGTATAAGCTTTGATGTTACGATGCTACCGTCTTGCTGCCAGTAGCGCTGAAGGCCTTGCCCCAGGTCCCTGCTGACTACCCAGCCATTGGTGAGGCGGCCGTCGTTGTTGGCGATGCGCTTAACTCCGCCTTCGGTGGTACCGCCTCGCAAGACGTAGCCGGCATTTGTGGTGTAGTGAGCCCAGCCGTCGGTGGAGTAGCCCGGCACGCAGGCGTGCTCCGTTGCATCCACGTAGTAGCGCTGCAGGCCGTCGCCGTAGCCCGACGCAACGAGCCAGCCAGGATTCTCGAGCTTTCCATTGTTGTCGGCCAAGTATACGTAGCCCGTGTTGGGGTCTATGTACTTGCCGCGCACGATGCGGCCGTAGGGACGCGCGTAGGCCCACCAGCCCGCCTCGCTTGCAGAGATGAGTCGATGAACGGCTAGGGCACCAGTTGTGGTGTCAAGCCAGTAGCGCTGCAGCTCGCCCTTGTTGCCAAGTGGCGTAACCGAGCCAATGTGCCATCCGGTCTTCTTGCTGCCGGTCTCGTCGTAGTAGTAGTACAAGCTTCCGTCGTACACCCACTGGTTGCGGTAGGAACCAGCGGAAAGCTCGGTCTCGTCCGAGGTGGGTGCCAGTGCGGCCTCTGGCGCCAGCTGGGCGTCCGTCTCTTTGAGGGCCTCCTGCTCTGAGGTGGCTGCCTGTGCCGCCGCATCGTCCAGGTTGTCGGCCGTGGAATCTGTGACATCCTCGTTGGTTGCGGCATCCTCGCCGTCCGTAGCATCCCCGTTGGGGACAGATGACGTCTCGTCGGTGTCGGCTGGCGTTTCAGGTTCGGCCGCGCTGGAACCGTCCGCGTCAACAGTTGCGGTAGCGTCATCCAAGCCTGTGGAGCCAAGAGCCTGATCGACGACTGCAAGGTTGTCATCTGTCAGCTCAATTGGCTCGCCATCCACAGGTTGGGTTGCCAAGAGGGTGTCTGCCTGCACTAACGAGGCATCTTCCATTGCCAGGTCTGTTGCCTGCGCGGTTGCTGGCGTAAACAGACCTCCAAGTGTAAGAGCAAGGATGCCTGCCGCGGCGGTCAGTCGCGCACGGGTGCCTATGCCAAGAGGTTTGGAATAAGAAAACATACCAACCACCAATCATGTGGTAGCAGTTAAAACAAGTGGTAACGTTATCACAACAGCCACCTCAAACATTGTGCCTCTTGTGTGGGCACATACTTGACAAGCAATCAAAGTGATATCACAATGAGGTCATCCGAGACAGAATCGGATCGAGGGCAGCGCCTCCATAGGGGAGGGCAGCCCCTCGCCTTGAAAGGAACATCAATGAGTGTCGAGAAGAAGCTTCATGCCGCCCGTGGATGGGCCATGCTGCTGGTTGTGATCTTGGGATACTTGGTTTCTGTCGTCATGTTCTTATGGAGCATCATCATGCTGGACGATCCTTGGCGCGGCACCGAGGGACTGGGTCTGTTTGGCCTGTTTGGGTCAATTTTGGTGTTTATGGCCACGCTCATCACCAATTTGGGCTTCTTTACGCTGCAGCCCGGACAGGCGCGCGTGTGCGTGCTGTTTGGCAAGTACGTGGGTACCGTGCGTGACGAGGGCCTGCGCTGGGCAAACCCGTTCTACACGCGCAACCTTGGCGTGACAAGCGAGTCTGACGCCGTGGTCGAGAAGTCCGGCACCGCAGGGGCAAGAGTGGCCGCCAGCCACAAGCACGGGTCCAAGATCTCTACGCGTGCCCGCACGTACAACGGTGAGCGCATCAAGGTAAACGACAAGATGGGCAACCCCATAGAGATTGCCACCGTGGTGGTGTGGCGCGTGGTTGACACGGCAAAGGCCATCTTTGACGTCGATGACTACGAGAGCTTTGTCTACACGGTTACCGAGACCGCTCTGCGCCACGTGGCCAGCATCTATGCCTACGACCACATGGAAGATGACGATGCCAACGCCAATGCCATCACGCTGCGCACCAACATCGAGGAGGTCTCGCATGCGCTGATGGAAGAGCTGGACCGCAGGCTTGAGATGGCGGGCATCGACGTGATTGACGCCCGGCTTACGCACTTGGCCTACGCGCCCGAGATTGCCCAGGCCATGCTGCGTCGTCAGCAGGCCGAGGCTATCATTGCCGCGCGTAAGAAGATCGTGGAGGGTGCCGTGGGCATGGTTGACATGGCGGTAGAGATGCTTGCCGAGGGAGGCAACATCGACCTTGACGACGAGCGCAAGGCCACCATGGCCACCAACCTCATGGTGGTGCTGTGCGGCGAGTCCGAGGCCCAGCCTGTGCTTAACACCGGCACCCTGTACAACTAAGGGCAAACATGGCTAGGCGTAAGCAGTACCCTCTGCGCATTGACCCTGACATCTGGGAGGCCATAGAGAAGTGGGCCGCCGACGATATGCGCAGCGCTAACGGCCAGGTAGAGTGGGTCTTGCGGCAGGCACTCAAGCAGGCGGGGCGCCTGCCTGCCCGTAGCAACGAGTCTAAGCAGGAGGCGTGATGGGCAGAGCTCCCAAACTGGCCGAGTCAACACGCGAGGAGCGCGTGTCATACGTACGCGACCGCTACCGTTGCATTGCAAACTGCGACCAGTGTGGCCTTTGCCAGCTCTTTCACGGACAAGATGCCGAGCATGCCCTCTCTGCCTACATTGATGGCCAAGAAGAGCTGACGGCGGTGATGATGTCCTACCGCCGCCGCTAGAGGACTAGCGGTTCTCGATGTGCGCGATGCCCTTGAGCGTGATGCGCATGGTGCCGTCCTCGTCGCGCTCGAACGAGATGAGCTCGGGCCTCTGCGCGTACTCCGAGGGGAAGGTCACCTCTATCCCCGTGTCCGTGCGAATGCAATGGCTTTTGGTCATGCGGTTTGCCGCGCCGCGGCGCACGGGCACCTCTTCTGGAAGCCGCTCCTCACGGGCCTTACGCTCAAAGCTCTCGCGCATCTGGGGCGCGTCCTCAAACACGCGCTCGCCAATCTCTTGCGGCATGACCGTCTCGCCCATCTGTGCGCGCTCGGCCACGTAAGCCTTGGCCTGCGACACGGCAACGGCAGGCGTAAGGCCGTACTCCTCGGCAACATCCTCCACAATCTTGGTTACGCTGCCAATGACCTCTTTGCTCGAGGCGCGCGTGGTGCACTGCAACAGCCCGTCGGGAATGATGTACGAATCGCGTCCCGCAATCGAGCGGGCCTTGTCGCAGAAGCTAATCTGGAGCGTATCGGCCTCTACCATCAGGTACGACTCGACCTTTTGCGTGGGATTGGGCAGCGCGGCGTCGGTGCGCACCACGTCATTGGAGGCTTGGCCTTCAACGTTGCGCAGGTCGTGGACAAAGGCCTGCTTTCTGGGGAGAAGTATCGTGGCAAAGCGGCGTACGGGAGGGGCGTCGTAGGTGTCGGGCACCATTGCCTGCGCCAGGGCTTGGCCCATGGTTGTGCCCGATGCCTTTGCCCTTGCCGCTGCCTCGTCGGTGTCCTCAAAGTCGGCAACCAGCACGTCGCACTGGCCGGGGTCGTCGCTCTTGCGCAGCTCCTCCCAGAAGTAGAGGCCAATCTCTTGGCTTAGTGCCACAAACTCCTCGCGTCCGGCAAAGTAGTCGGCAATCTTCTCGGCAAAGGCGCTTCCCTCGCAGAACTCGCCGTGTCGGCTGTCGGGACTGCTTGATATCTTGCGCAAGTGGCGCTGAACATACGAGCGTGTGGGCCTCTCCGAGAGGTCAAGCTCGCGATCGGAGAGGTAGGTTCCTCCGGTCTCGAAGTCAAAGACATGCAGAATGGCGTTGCGTACTTTGAGCATGGTTACCACCTAGACGGTTGCTGCGTGGATGGGCGACGGGCCAAGACAGGATAGCGCACCCAAGCGACAAATCTGGGTGTGCAATTGGATGTGTACGCTGCCACACACCATAAGCATTTGAGGTTAGGCTGTTCTTATGGGAGGGCTCACCAATGCGTGGCTTGTGCGCTTTGGCGAATGCCCGCCGTCAGCGAATATATCAAATTATTGAGTTTATCCGTTCATTTCAGTCCCGTTTAACGCTTTAAAGGCAAGCGTGCGTTTGAACAGTTTGCCAGAAATGTCTAAACTCTTATAACCATGTTAAAACGTAGAAATAGGCTGCTGCCTGTTCTGCTGCGGCGCGCTATCCATACGTCCGCATAGGGTCAGACATCGGTCGCCTTGTATCCTTGCGATGCAAACGATTATGAGGAGATAAACGCATGCACACACACAAGAATGCCAGCCTGTCACAGATGCTTGGCTTCAGGCGTCGCCCGTCCTTATGCTGGGTGTTGTTGAGCGCTACGCTTCTTGTGTCATTTGCGGGTTTACCCTCCTTTGCATGGGCTGATGGGCAAAGTTGCGCAGAAGAGCAAGGCGATCAGCAGTATGCATCGGTTGCGGAGGATGCGGATGTAGAAGACAACTGTGGCCTACCGTCCGAAGGGGCTCCAGTTGTACAAGACACCTACGACGAGCTGCAAGAAGCTCCCGGTGACGTAACAAGCAACGATTCTGGCCAAGACCAGTTGGCCAGTGACACTGAAGACGGCCTAGATGCCGCCAGCAAAACGGCTTTGTCCGTAGAAGAGGGCACAGGTAATGGAGGAGAAGAACCTGCGGATAATGCGGTGCCAGGCAATGAGGAAGAACTTCTTGTTAGTGGTACTAAAGAGGAAAACCCCAGTGGAGAAGCTGCGGCCGGTGCAGAGCTTGCGGATGGCAACGCCGACGACCCGCTGAAGGCAGCCGACGAAACTGATCATGAGGGGCTTACAGCCGCTGCGCAGGGAACGGGATGGACCTACGAGCAGGTTGGAGATGTTGAGGGCTGGCGATACTACGACAAAAGTGGTGTGGCCCGTACAGGCTGGATTGTTACCAAGACCAACCCCCTTGCCCTAGAGGTGGGACTGCAGCGCTACTGGCTTGATGTCAACGGGCTAGTGGTCATGGGCCGCCTGCTGTCGCTTGACGAGTGCGGCCGCTGGGCCTACGCCCGCCCCGAGGGCTACGTGGTGCGCGGCAAGTGGACCGACCCTGCTACGGGCCTTGTTTACCTGGCCGACAACGACGGGCGCCTTGAGAGCCCGGGCTGGGTTGTCACCAATCACTATGATAAGGGCACCATGCAGCGCTACTGGGTTGATGAGGAGACGCGCGCCTGCGTGCCCGGCTACTCCACCGACGGCTGGCAGCACTTCACCACCTCTGCGGGCTACGTTGCGCGCAGCGCTGTGAAGGACGGCAACAAGATTCGTATTGCCGACAATGACGGCCTCATCGCCGACGGCTGGTTTGTCACCAGCGCAATCGGTCACGGCCTGCAGCGCTACTGGCAGAAGGGCGGCGAGGTGGTCATGGACCGCCTGCTGACGCAGGGCGAGTGCGGCTGGTGGGCCTACGCCCGCCCCGAAGGTTACGTGGTACGCGGCAAGTGGACCAATCGCGCCACGGGCTTTGTCTACCTGGCAAACAACGACGGACGCCTTGAGAGCCCGGGCTGGGTAGTCACCGGGGTCTATGACAACGGCATCTTCCAGCGCTACTGGGTCGATGGGGGCGCGCACGCCTGCGTGCCCGGCTATTCCACCGACGGCTGGATGCACTTCACCACATCAGCTGGCTATGTCGCGCGCAGCATTGTGAGGGACGGCGGCAAGATCCGCATTGCCAACAACGACGGCCTCATCGCCGACGGATGGTATGTCACCAGCGCAATCGGTCACGGCCTGCAGCGCTACTGGCAGAAGGACGGCGAGGTGGCCATGGACCGCTTGCTCACGCGTGATGAGTGCGGCTGGTGGGCCTACGCCCGTCCCGAGGGCTACGTGGTGCGCGAGAAGTGGGCCAATCCCACCACGGGTCTCGTGTACCTGGCAAACAACGATGGCTGCCTCGAGGACCCAGGCTGGGTGGTCACCAAGCGCTACGATGGACCTATCATGCGGCGCTATCGGATAGACGAGACCACGCATGCCAGCAAGATCGGCTTCTTTGAGGTGGCTGGCAACGAGTATCTGGGGCTTGCCGGAGTCGGATACGTTCTTATCGGAGAGAAGGACGTTGACGGTAAGACCTACATTGCGGACAGCGACGGCATCCTCTATCCCGCTCTTGTTGCGACAACTTGCCCGGAGGGCGGCAAGGTTACCACCACGCAACTGAGCTTGATTTCAGAGGGGACCATCTACCTGATGCTTCCCTCGTTTACCAATCCCTCTGACATTGGGGTGAGCGCTTCGACAATGACTATGGGTGCGGTGGCACTCCAGATTGCCCAAAGGGGAAGCTCTGAGTTTGCATCCGTTACTTCGCTTGATCTTACGCGCGAGGGGATTGCCAGAGACGCCAATGGCGCCTACTGCCTGAGCGTCCGCGTGGGCGTGTCTTCTGTGGTGCGCGACCTGGCAGTCATGCTATCCAACGCGATAAGTTCGATACATCTGACGAGCGTGGACGAGTCGCAGGGGCGTGCCTACGTGGAGGATAGCCCCGACCACAGCGCCAAGGCCTCCGTGGTCGTGAGGATGCTCGACGGCGAGGGCACGGTTGTCTACGACAAGGACACCGAGAAGAAGGCCTCGACCATTAAGGGCAGGGGCAACACATCTTGGGGGTATAAGGACAAGCTGCCATATCAGATCTCCCTGAACAAGAAGGCTGACCTGCTTCAGACGGGTGATGACGACAACGCCCAGAAGAAATGGATACTTCTGGCCAACGCGAGTGATGCCACCCTGCTGCACAGCACTGTGGCCTACAACCTTGCCCTCGAGCTGGGCCTGTGCGGCGTGGAGTGCACCCCCATCGACCTCTACTACGACGGCGAGTACCGCGGCAGCTACCTGCTCACCGAGAAGGTGGAGGTCAAGAAGGGACGCGTGGACATCTACGACCTTGAGGGCGCCATCGAGGATGCCAACGACGGCGTGGACCTAGAGACGTTGCCTGTCAAAACCGCCACAAACTCTTATGGCATGGAATACAGTTACGTGGAGGGCGTGCAAGATCCAGAAGATATAACTGGCGGCTATCTGCTTGAGGTGGACGAGGCCTACTACATGACCGAGTTTTGCTGGTTCAATACAAGCTGGGGACATGTGGTGGTGAAGAGCCCGGAATTCTGTTCCAAGGACGCTGTGCTCTACATCAGCGAGTACTTCGAGAGCGCCCTACGCCTGCTGAACAGTTCCACGCTCAAAGAATCTGATGCCATTTTTGACATCGACTCCTTGGCAATGACCTATCTCATCAATGAGTTCACTAAGAACATTGATGTCTTCTACTCGTCAACCTATGTGTACAAGGACAAGGGTTCGGACAAGTTGGTGTGGGAGCCCCTTTGGGACTTTGATGCGTCGATGGGCGTTCGCAACGACTACGCGAATGAGTACAAATTTATGACCTACCAGGGATTCGTGTCGCCTCATGTTCAGAACATCGAGCCTACAGCACGCGTTGCGGTACTTGACAACCAGCTGGTGCGTAGTCGCGTGCAACAGCTCTGGACCGATGTTGTCTCGCCTTTGGTAAGGGAGGTCCTGCTCTCTGAGGATGCAAACGCATTGGGCGCAAACGGATGCCTGCACTCGCTTGCATACTATCGCAACCAGATAGCGGCGTCGCAGCGCATGAACGAGGTGGCCTGTGGTCTGACATCCTTGAACGAAGAGATCGATCCGTTCCCCACCTACGAGCTCAACTTCAACTATCTGGCCAACTGGCTTGGCTGGCGCACCGCCTGGATAGACGACAACATCTGGCGCCTTGACTCAAAGAACGTCGTCAACGCCCCCTATACCTACAACGGCGTGAACTACAACTTGGTGTTTGACGCAGGCTACTACAAATCGCTCTATAGCGACCTGGTCAACCCGACCGAGACGGACCTCATCTGGCACTTCTGCACGTACGGCATGAAGGAAGGGCGCGTGGCCAGCAGGAACTTTGACGTGCGCGCCTACAAGCGCAACAACCCCGACCTTGCCGCGCGCTATGGGGACGACTGGACCAAGTACTACCTGCACTACATGAGCACCGGCTTTTTTGAGGGCAGGGTTGCCGCGTGATGTAGCGGTGTGTGGCCAGTGGCGCGCGGACTGCTCCGTCTCCACACTATATCAACACTTTTGTATAGTTGGGCCGTTTTTGGTAGAGTTAGCAACGTTACTGTCCATCCATACCGTTCCGAAAGGGGTGCATGATGCCTCGATCGAGAAGCATTGCCGCATGTGTGCTCGCTCTCTCGCTCCTGGGTGCGCCTGTTTCTGCCATTGCCGAGACCTCTGACGAGGTTCGAGCGGAGGTGGCAAGCGTGCAGGCCGAGCTCGACGAGCTCTCCGCCCAGATAGATGCTGGCGAGTCGCAGATTCAAGAGTTGCAAGGCCAAATTGACAGCCTTGCCGACCAAAGCGTGGAGATTCAGGGCAAGCTTATCGAGGACCGTCGTCGCCTCTCTCAGATGATTTCCAACAGCTATAAGGACAACGCAGATGCCCGTGTGCTGGCTCTTCTGCTCTCCAGCGAGAGCATGGACGAGCTGGTGTCTCAGGTGTACTACGCACAGAAGGTCAACGACTGGCAGGCCGATTGCATTGCACGCCTTAACGAAGACAAACAGGAGCTTGACCTGAGCATGGCCCAGATCAGCAGCGCAAAGGACCAGCAGAAGGCAATGCTTGACGAGCTGGCACCCAAGCGCGATGAGCTCAACCAGAAGGTCTCTGATCTCTCGGCCAAGGCTTCGCAGCTTGAGGAGTCCGAGCGTGCAGCAGCGCGCGCCGCAGCCGAGGCGGTTGCCCAGCGTGCCACGGCAGCCCAGGCGCAGCGTGACGCGCAGACCCAGGCCGTGCAGCAGGCCCTTGCCTCGGCAGCTGCCGCCGGTGACGTGCCAGCCACGGCTACCCGGACAAGCAGTGGTGGCAGCGGTTGGATCACCTGCATTGCCTCGGCCTACAGCACCGAAGACAACGATCCTCCAGGGTCAAACGATACGGCTTCGGGTATCCCGCTTGATGACTCCGTTCCCACGGTGGCCATGCCCATGTCCATGAATCCGTCGAGCTTCTATGGTTCGAGGGTAGAGATCTCGTACAACGGCATGTCGGTTATTGCAACGGTTACGGACTGCGGATACATGGGCGGTGGCTCTCGTGGCCTTGATTTGACCCCCGCCGTGTTCAACGCCTTTGGCTTTAACAACTGCGATGACTGGGGCCTACGCGAAGTGAGCTACAGGTTTATCTAACACAAGCCAAAGTAATGACCGCACCATCGGCAAGCATCGTATCGGATAGGTAGGAAGTCTTATGATTCGCAAACTCGTGCTCATCCGTCACGGTGATGCGGAAAACCGCCGTCTGGGCGAGTCTGACGCACAGCGCAAGCTTACCAAACGTGGGCTTGCGGCACTGCAGAAGGCGTATCCCACCATGTTGGCATCCTTGGCAGAAGACACGGACGACCTGCAGGTTTGGTCGAGCGAAGCGGTGCGTGCGCGTCAGACTGCCGAGGTGGCCTGTGATGCTCTGGGCATCCCGCACGAGGACATAGACTTTCACCAGTCCCTCTACGCACAGGACTACGACCGCTTCTATGACGAGCTTCTCTGCGCAGAAGGTGTGATTGTGGCCGTTGGGCACATTCCCTTTATGGAAGAGGTTGCCTCTGACTTGGCGCATCGCATGATGTCGTTCCCCAAGGGGAGCGTTGCCTGTTTTGACGTGCCCGAAGAAGGTCTGACCAAGGCAACGCTTGCCTGGTTTATGCCTGGTCCGCAACTGTGATGGCAGCTGACATTCGCGCGGTCTTTGTCGACCTTGACGATACGTTTCTTGCGCCCGACAAATCCATTCCGCCCGCCAATATGGCGCTTATGGACGAGCTTGCCAAGCGGGACATAGAGCTTGTGCCGTGCACGGGACGCCATGTGGGAGGCGTGCCTGCGCAGATGCGCGAGCACGAGTGCGTGCGCCATGTGATAGCCAGCAACGGAGGCATTGTGCATGACCTGCGCGAGGGGTGCGACCTGCGCGTGTTGGGGATTCCCACTGCCGACGTGGTGGCGCTCTACGGCCGTCTGCAAGACAAGCCGATCATAGTGGACGCCTTCGCCGATGGGCGTGCCTATACCGAGCGCGCACGTTTTCACTTGTTTGATCAGATAGACGTCCCCGAAGGGCTACGTGCCTACCTCAAGGCGGGTAGGACTCCGGTAGATATGGCCATCCCGCAATTGCTGCCTACGGTTGGCCCCGTCACCAAGCTGAGCATCTTCTTTGTGGACGAGGCGGGTGCCCAGGCCTGTCGTGAGGCAATCGGCGCCTTCCCAAACCTCTACTACGTTCAAACGAGCGCTGCCAACTACGAGACCATGGATGCCGGGGCCACCAAGGGCAATGCCCTCACGTGGCTTTGTTCGCATATGGGTTGGGACGTGAGCCAGACGGTTGCCTTTGGCGACAACAACAATGACGTGACCATGATAGAGGCGGCAGGCGACGGTGTGGCTATGGAGAACGGAGAGCCGCAGGTCAAGGCGCTGGCCAACCATATCGCACCAGTCGCGAAAGACGGCGGTGTGGCACTCTATCTTC
>JAFWLX010000143.1 GCA_017510875.1 Atopobiaceae bacterium
AACCGACCTGTCCCCTTGACTCATATGTCCCCTTGACTCACGGCTACTTCACAGATGAGTCAAACGACCCGTCCCCTTGACTCGGCTACTTCAGCTTTCGAGCCCAAGAGATGAAGGCGCTTCTCTTTGCGCCGTCAACGTCTGCGCTCTCCCCGCCTTGCCACAGGGTAGGCAGCATTGCCCAATTGATACCGTCACTGGTGCCCAGGGAATCCAGCGCAGCTTTCAGGCTCTCGTCAAATTGAGCCTCGTCGCCTTGAGCGCATCTGGCGACCACATCGAACCCTTTTGCGCTCTCCATCTCTAGAATGACGGCGGCAAGCAGCATCGCAAGCGAAGCGTCCCCGGCGCTTTCTGACTCACCAAAGATGCTCCGATACAGATACATCATGTTGATGTAGCGCTTTATGCGACGTGGGGTTGGCTCGCTCAGCAGGGTGCCTATTACCCCAACGAGTTGGCCCGAGAGCTCCTTATTGTCTTCCAGGAGGTACTTGACGTATTCATCCAGATCGCATGCGCTTGTGGGAATGCGGAGTGGCACCTGAACGAGTCTGTCAAAATGCCTCTTCTGCTGCCCCTCGTCAATCCTGTCGCCAAGCTTCTTCCGAACTCCGCTAAACACCGTCTCTTTGTCGACAGCGAACACAATAACGCACCGGGGGCAATCAATGTAGGTCTTAATCAACCCCATAAGATCAAAAGTAATCTCTGGACTAATATAGTCGAGACCATCAATGATTACGACGAATCGGGAGTCTTTTGACTTGCCGTTTGCCTTGGCACATTGATCCAACGCTTCGACAAACATGGTTTGGAACGAGGAGACGTCCTCGCTGCTCGCGGTTTCGTCCTTCTCTCCGGATTTAGATGATTCAGATTTATCTGCCGAGCCAAATATCATACCGAGTATCGAGCCAAAAGAGGAATCGTCCTTTTTGTCATCTTCTTCACCAAACACCACACCCAAAACCTCGGATACGGAGGACACAAACTCGGCAACCTTTCCCAGCTTCAACAGGTTAGCCCCGGAAAGCTTCGATGCAATCTCTTCCAAAAGCCCTGCAGGAAGATCGACGTGGGGGTTTGCAGCATAATGCTTCCAGACGTCAAAGCTTGCAACGTTGATAATCTCTTTGCAGTACTTTTTTGCATCCTCGTTATCGTTCTTTGCAGACTTGGCCCCTGCGCGAAGCTCCTTCTCTATCTGATTGATGAGCGAGGTTTTGCCCGTTCCCCAATCGCCTTGAATCGCGATTGTCGTGGGCGTCGCACACTCTTTGATGAACTCTGCGATTCCTTTTACGTAACCGTCGCGGAACAGCTTGTTCTCTTCCGCGGCAATGTCGACCAAAGGCTGAACCGTTGACAAATCCTTGTTCTTGCTGGTCATATCAAACCCCCTCGTGTTTGTGCGCACCCAACAACATCCAGATGCCTGGTCACACTGTATCTGGAATCCCGTACAAGAGGGATTCCAGAACGTCGCACCCTTACTGCGCACGCCGCGCATCCGCGCACCGTACCCGTATATATGTCAGGAATCCTTACTTCCGCTGATGCTCTGCAATAAAGCGCATCGCCTCTCGCTCAGTAATCTCAACGAGCCCCTCCTCACCGTTCATGAAGCGGCTCAAAAGACTCGGCTGGTAGATCCATACGCCGTCGCGTCCAAACTTCTTGTGGCTTGTTGCTGAGCCGTACAGCCAACAAGCACAGTCAAGGCGCACACAAGACCCACCGGGTACCAGACGACCCCGCGCGGGACGTGTACGACTCTTCTCTCTGACATCCAGTCTCCTTCCCACGTAGTGCAGCCATCGAAAGCTCTTTAGACCAATTATGTATGCCTTCCAGCAAAAATTGAAGAGGGGTTCCAGAACGTCACACCTTTGCTGTTTATGCCAGCTTGCTTTAATCGTCATTTGGGACTAAAACGATTATGAAGAAGGAGTCGCATGCAATGAACAGCCATTTCGCAGAAACCCTGAGAAAGCTGAGGGCCGAGAGCGGGCTCTCACAACGGGAGCTTGCCAAGCGGATGTATGTTACCCGGTCGACGATTGCCCGATGGGAGAACGGCAGTCGCCTCCCGGACGCAGCCATGCTGTCCCGGCTTGCCCAATGCCTGGGTGTAAACGTTGGCACGCTGCTCTCCGCCGCTGCAGAGAGCGACGAGTCTCCCAACGTCATCATGGTCGACGACCGGAAGGTCGTGCTCTCGGGAGGGCTGCCCGTCCTAGAAGAGGTCATGCCAGACGCTACGGTCGTAGGCTTTACCCGACCGTCAGAGGCGGTAGAGTACGCAAGGGGTAATCGAGTTGCCTTGGCATTCCTGGATATCGAGCTGGGAAAGACGAGCGGTCTAGATCTGTGCCGCACCTTGCTTGACATCAATCCCCGCACAAACGTGGTGTTCCTGACTGCGTACGCCGAATACTCCCTTGACGCATGGGGCACCGGGGCTAGCGGCTTCATGGTCAAGCCAATAACGCCGGAGGGTGTTAGAGAGCAGCTTGAGCTGCTGCGATACCCAATCTCAACTGGAGGCACGAGCAGATGATTGACTGGGAAGCCATCCTATACATCTTCTTGGGTGGCGCCATGACGATGCTGTCGGTGCTAGGGCTTGAATCCGCCATTGTCGCGCCCAGCATGGACCGCTGGAGCAAGCGCTTTTTTACCGCCTTCTTCACCGTCCTCGTGCTTAGCTCCGCAACCATCTTTCTCGAGCTAGTTGCCTACGTATACCCAAACCTGACGCTTGAAATAATTACCTATTACCTCCAGTCATTGCTGGACGTGATTTCGTTTCCCATGTTGGCCGTTTATCTGCTACGTTGCTGCGGAGAGGACTGGCAGAGCAGCCCACTGTTTCGCGCAGTGCTGGCCTTAGGGGCCGTATGCGTTATCCTGTTTAGCCTTTCCCAGTTCTCACCCTTGTTCTACAGCATTACGCCAGACGGCCAGGTACACTTTGGCCCAGCGTATCCGCTGCTTATCGTGCCCGTACTCGCAATACTGCTCCTCATCGCGGCGGGTGTAATCCGCAGGCGGGACAAACTCTCACAGCAATACTATCGTGCGTTTCTGGTCTGCCTACTTCCCGTGACGCTCGCCATAGTCATCCACATGTTTGTCCCCGTCTTCCTGCTCATCAATGTTGGCCTGACCATCTCGGCGTTTTCGATGTACCGCATCATCGAGTCCGACTCTATAGAGCAGAACCTGCGACAGCAACAGAAAATTGCCACCAACGCGCCAGCATCGCGGTACTGCAGATGCGACCCCACTTTATCTACAACACCATGACGAGCATCTACTACCTTTGCGACGAGAATCCAGAGCTGGCCAAGCAGGTAACGCTGGATTTTACCACCTACCTACGCAAGAACTTCACCGCCATTGCGAGCGAAGAGAACATATCTTTCTCTGAAGAGCTTGAGCATACCCGTGCGTACCTTGCCGTCGAGCAGGCCCAGTTTGAGGACGGCCTTCTTGTTGACTACGACACGCCGCACACCCAGTTTCGCGTGCCACCATTGACGCTTCAGCCCATTGTTGAGAATGCCGTCAAGCACGGCATGGACCCGGATTTGGGACCGCTGCATATTCGGATACAGACCAGAGAGACTGATTCTGACAGCGAGGTTATCGTAGAGGATGATGGCTCTGGCTTTGACCCTGCCATCGCTGAAAAACCGCACACCACCTTGGCAAACATACGGCAGAGGCTCGAGATGATGTGCCATGGAACAATGAGCATTGCGCCCCGCAAAGGTGGCGGAACCGTAGTGAAGGTGACAATACCGCAACGGGGATAGTGTCGACGGACACCAGCGTAGATTGGGGGACCGTCCCTTTTCCACGCTATACAAAGAGAGGCTGCCCGCAACGGACAGCCTCTCTTTCATACCAGTGACAGCGACCTGCACTTACTCCTCGACGGGAGCCTCCTCGGTCTCGGCAGGAGCCTCTACCTCGGCCTCGACCTCTACTGCGGCCTCGTCCTCGGGCTTGTCCATGGGCTTGACCTCAACCTCGACGCCCAGCGTCTCGGCAGCGGCCTTCATGGACAGCGAGATGCGACGACGGTCAAGATCGATCTCCATGACCTTGACCTGCACGGTGTCGCCCACAGAGCAAACCTGTGCGGGGGCGTCAACATGCTGCTTGGCCATCTCGGAGATGTGCACCAGGCCCTCAACGCCGTCGCCAAGGTCGACGAAGGCACCAAAGGTAACCAGCTTGGTAACCTGGCCCTCAACGATGGCGCCAACCGGGTACTTCTTGACCAGCGTGCGCCAAGGATCCTCGGTGGTCTGCTTGAGGCCAAGGGAGATGCGCTCGCGGTTGAGGTCGACGTCGAGAACCTGAACCTCGACCTCCTGGCCAACCTTGACAACCTCGGAAGGATGGTTGACATGGTTCCAAGAGAGCTCGGAGATGTGGATAAGGCCGTCGATGCCGCCAAGGTCGACGAAGGAACCAAAGTCGACGATGGAGGAGACGGTGCCCTTGAGCCTCATGCCGCTCTGCAGCTTGGAGAGGATCTCGGAACGCTCGGCCTTGCGGGCCTCCTCGAGCACCACGCGACGGGAGAGGACGACGTTGTCGCGGTTGCGGTCCATCTCGATGACGCGGGCCTCGATGCGGGTGCCCATGTAGGCAGTGAGGTCTTTGACACGACGAAGGTCAACCAGCGAGGCAGGCAGGAAGCCGCGCAGGCCGATGTCGAGGATGAGACCACCCTTGACAACCTCGATAACCTCGCCTTCCACGTTCTCGCCAGCGTTGAACTTCTCCTCAACGCGGTTCCAGGCACGCTCGTACTCGGCGCGCTTCTTGGAGAGAATCAGGCGACCCTCCTTGTCCTCCTTCTGGAGAACAAGAGCCTCGATCTCGTCGCCCAGGGCAACGATCTCGGAGGGATCAACGTCCTTGCGGATGGACAGCTCACGCGAGGGGATGACGCCCTCGGACTTGAAGCCGATGTCAAGCAGGACCTCATCATGCTCAATCTTAACGACGGTGCCCGTGACCAGATCGCCCTCGTCGAAGGCGGTAATGGTGCCGTCGATGAGCTGGTTCATCTCCTCATCGGACACATCGTCCAGAGAGAAGATTGACGAGTTCTGAATCTCACTCAAAGGTGGACCCCTTTCAAAAACGGGGCCCCGATCACCATGATGGCTGCCATGGGCGTTGGGCTTGGTGCCCGGTCGCGGTTGGAAACGTACATGCTTCTCGGGGGCCAACAGATACGGTTGCACGAGCTAACTACTCATGCGTTCTTAAGGGTACCTTTTTCTGTAGTCAAATTTCAAGCACAAGATACGAATTTCTTGGGAGCGGCATGGTTGGGGGTTGGGACTAAGTGGCTGAAGTGGAAAACCATTATTAACCCGCGTTTTAGGTGAGTTGATTAACATAAACAGAGAATAGAGACCTAACAGCAGGCATAGGAGGCTCATTGTGGCCATAGAGGCAGTCAGAGAGTACTTCTCTAGATATGGAATAGCCGACCGGATACGGGAGTTCGACGTGTCCAGCGCCACCGTGGAGCTTGCTGCGCAGGCCCTAGGCTGCGAACCCAAGCGCATTGCCAAGACGCTTTCCTTCATGGTGGGCGGCCACGCGGTACTCGTCGTAGCGGCTGGGGATGCGAGGGTCGACAACCAGAAGTTCAAGGCGCAGTTTGGCGCGAAGGCAAAGATGCTCAAGCCCAGTGAGGCGGAGGAGCTGGTCGGCCATGCCGTGGGAGGAGTCTGTCCGTTTGCCGTGAAGGACGGGGTCACGACCTACCTCGACGAGTCACTGAGGAGGTTCGACACGGTATTCCCCGCCTGCGGAAGCTCCAACAGCGCAATCGAGCTGACCATAGCCGAGCTGGAGGAGTATTCGAACTGTACCTCATGGGTTGATGTCTGCAAGGACTGGCAATCCTAGCGGGATTTTTGACAATGCCCTTGCTCTAGCAAACGTAAGACGATAAAATACTCTTGTCTTACGAAAGGGGAATGGCTATGGCATCCGTAACCGTACGCGTAGACGACCAGACCAAAAGGGAGGCTGCCGAAATAGTGGAGGATTTCGGGTTCGACCTGTCCTCCGTTACACGCGCCTTTTACCGCCAAATAGTACGGGAGCATCGCATCCCGCTGACCTTGTCGTATCCCGAGCCTAACGACGAGAGCTTGGAGAGCATCCGCGACGCCGAGGCAATACTCGCAAGCGGCGGTCATGGGTACCGCACGGCCCGGGAAATGCTCGAAGCTGCGCTTGAGGCTTGAGCATGGCGAGGCTCCAACCCGACTTCACTCCGGCGTTTTCGCGAGACGTCAAGAGGCTGAACCGACGCCATGTGGATCTCACGCCGCTTGAGGAGGTCATCGAGCTCGTTTGCCGCAACGACGCCAGTGCTACTAGCGAGTTGAAACGCCGACATAACATGTATACGCTCAAGGGCAGCTGGCTCGGAAGCCACGAATGCCATGTCGCGAATGCGGGAGACTGGCTGCTCATCTGGAGATCGAGCGATACAGTGGCCGCATTCCAGCGAACAGGATCGCACGACGAACTATTCCGCTAGCGGGCGGTACGAATTCCGGTACGAATAATCCCGAAAGGAGCGCTTTCTTCTGATGCAAAGTGGTGCGCTGATTTCTCGAACGCACCACTTCTGACCTGCGGTATTGGTGTTTTCTGGGGTGGAGTGTGGAATAGTGTTTTGTGCTAAATTTTATTCCCACTCAATGGTGGACCAGAGCCTCTCGGCCAGCCCAATACTGTCACAGTACCTCACACGCGTGCGGTTTATAACGTGATGTGGGAACGAACTGGCCAACACGCATGAGCGAGTCACTGGTCATCTAAAGACAGGACTCGCAAGCGCGTGGACACTGTTTGGCATGCTATCCTGAATGTCGCTCCCTCCCGCCCTCGCACAAAGGAGCCTTATGCCCACGTACAAGCTGCTTGCCCTTGACATGGACGGCACCCTGCTCACAAGTGATAAGCGCATCTCGGACCGCACATCATCCGCCTTGAGAAGGGCTGCGGAGGCAGGCATCACCATCGTGCTCTCAACCGGTCGCGCCGCAGTAGAGTTGCTGGACTACCAACCACAGCTTGAGGGAGTGGTCCGCTACGGAACGCTTCTGAGTGGTGCCGTCGTATGGGATTTCACTGAGAAAAGGGCCCTCGAAACACAGTTTCTTGACCCAGAGAGCGTACGTATCGTCGTCGCCCAGGGACTGGCCGAAGACGCCATGGTCCAGCTGTTCGATCGTGAATGCGCGATAATGACGCGTCGTGACGTTGCCCGCATGCCCGAGATTGGTCAGGGGGTCTACCAGGACCTCGCATTGCGCCGAGGGACTTTTGTGGATGACATCGACACCTATGCTCGCACGCACGACCACGGGCTCTGTAAGGTAAACCTGCACCACGTGAGCCGGGCATCAATGAGAGCGACGCAGCGGGCCCTCGGATACCTCCCACTCCAATTGGCAACGGGAGAGTCGGCATCGGTTGAGGTAACGCCGCCCGGCGTCACCAAGGCGCTAGGCCTGGAGTGGCTCTACACCTTCCTTGGCATCAACCCGGAAGAAGCAATCGTGGTGGGCGACGGGGACAACGATCTCGAGGCAATGGGCATTGCAGGGCTCGCCGTGGCCATGGACAATGCAAGGCCAGCCGTTAAGGCGTGCGCACACACCATCGTCGCAGACAACGACCACGACGGCATCGTGGATGTCATCGAGCGCTGGATAGAGCACACGTAGCCGCCATCACACAACGGTGTAAACTCTAAAAATCGCCATCTGGGGCATGCCCGAAACCGCGTGAAGACGTACCCAAGAGTGAAGACATACCCAAGGTTCACTCTGTCGCTCTCTGCGTAGCGCTTGCCATATGCGTCATCGGCAGGGCAAAAGGAGCAGCCAGAGGCAAGCCGTGCCTCGCATGCGTAAACTCCCTTTGTCCCAACTCTGCGCTACCATAGGGACACAGCGACATAAAGGAGCAAGTAATGGATACCGCCACCATCAACACCTACCTTGACATCCTGAACGAGGAGCTGGTCTGCGCCCTTGGCTGCACCGAGCCCATTGCCATAGCCTATGCGGCAGCGCTTGCACGCGCGGCACTTGGCGCCATGCCCGAGCACCTGAGCGTCACCTGCAGTGGCAATATCATCAAGAACGTCAAGAGCGTAACGGTTCCCAATTCTGGCGGTATGAAGGGCATCGAAGCGGCTGCGCTTCTGGGGGTCCTTGGAGGAGACGAAACGCGCGCCCTTGAGGTCCTGGAAGCAGTTACTGACGAGCATCGTGCCCAAGTGCCTGAGCTTTTGGCCAAAGGCATCTGCACGGTCGAGCTTGCCGAGGATGTGCCCAACCTCTATGTGCGCATCAGTGCCACTGCCAACAATCACACCTCGGTGGCATGCCTGAAAGGGCGCCACACCAATGTGACCGAGCTTACCCTTGACGGAACGCCCGTAACGGTTGAGGGCATCTCGGCCGCCTTGGCAGACCCCACGGTAACTGTAGTTGACCCACGCTCCACACTTACTCTTGCCTCCATCTGGGAGTTTGTGCACACCGTGGACCTTGCGCTAGTGGACGATCTTATCAGCAAGCAGATAACGACCAACAAGGCCATCTCGGACGAGGGCCTACGTAACGACTGGGGCGCCAACATTGGAAGCACCCTCTTGCGTAGCCGATCAAACGACATCACCTGCAAGGCGCGCGCTAGTGCAGCCGCTGGCTCGGACGCACGCATGAGCGGCTGCGCCATGCCTGTGGTCATCTGCTGCGGCAGCGGGAACCAAGGCATCACCTGCTCGATGCCAGTGCTTGAGTACGCTCACGAGCTCTGGGCTAGCCATGAGGAGCTGGTACGCGCAGTACTTCTCTCCGATCTTACGGCTATACATGTGAAGTATTACGTGGGCGAGCTCTCGGCCTTCTGCGGTGCGGTCAGCGCCAGCTGCGGAGCAGGCGCGGGCATCTGCATGTTACGGGGCGGCACGCAAGAGCAGTACGAGGCGTGCGTGGTCAACACACTGGTCAACGTGGGCGGTATCGTGTGCGACGGAGCGAAGCCCAGCTGTGCCGCCAAGATCAGCGCAGCCGTAGACGCTGCCATCCTGGGCTGCGACATGGCCCTAGCAAACGACAACTTCAAGGCTGGGGATGGTCTTGTGGGCAGGACCCCCGAGGAGTCCATCCGCATAATGGGTCGGGTGGGACGCGTAGGCATGCATCCCACCGACATCGAGATCTTGAACCTCATGATTGGTAAGACCGAGGTGTAGGCAAGGTACCAACGTGGATTGGGGAACCGTCCCTTAATCCACGTTGTGTCCACTAGGCTTCCT
>JAFWLX010000144.1 GCA_017510875.1 Atopobiaceae bacterium
TCCGTCATCTTCCAAGACCAGACCTTCGTGCCCGTCGGAGCGAGCGTGGGGCTCACCGAACTCGACGGCGAGCAGCTCATCCGCGTCGTCAAGCCCGAGGAGAACACCGAGCCCGACGTCGCCACCTACGCGCGCCTCGCGGGCTCCGACTTCCACGACGGCACCATCGAGGTCGACGTCCGCGCCCGCCTGATGCACTGGGCCGACATCGACTGCCGCGGGTTCATCGGCATCGTGTTCCGCGCCACCGAGGACAGCGACCGCTTCGAGAGCTTCTACGTGCGCCCGCGCAACGGCCGCAGCTGCACCGAGCCGCATCGCCGCATCCACACCATGCAGTACTTCTCGTTCCCCGGCTACACCTTCGCGTACTTCCGCGAGCGCGGAATCAGCGACTACGAGGCAAAGGCCGACATCGAGATGGACGAGTGGATCCACCTCAAGGCAGAGGTTTCCGGCGCGGGAGCCAGATTCTACGTCGACGACATGGAGACCCCCGCGCTCGTGGTCGACGAGATGTTCGGCGGGGCAGACCTGCGCGGCGGCGTGGGCCTCTACGTGGACAACGGTACCGAGGGCAACTTCAGGAACCTCAGGGTGACCTTCGCAGACTGATTCCGATCCAGCAATCAGAGCCCGCCCTATCGAGACTCCTTATAACGAGGCGTTTAAGGCGTGACGATCGCCTTCCTCGACACGCCATTTCAAATGGGTACTTTAGATAATCAACGCCGGCATCTGTGATGGCATCACACAGTGGTGCCCTGTGGAGTGAATGCCACTCGCCGATTCGCCTCCTCAGGAGTCAGAGCTCCGGAGGCCGTCAGTGCTGCTCTGAGCCCCGTTTTGGGAATCGTCTGGACTGGGCATATAATAAGCCGCTCTACGGCTTTGTGTACGTAGACATGGACGACGACGGCAACGGAGACCTCTCGCGCAGTCGCAAGGACTCCTTCTACTACATGCAGAAGGTCTACAAGAGCAACGGCGAGGATCTCGATTAGCCCTCTAGCCCTCGTGCTTGACGGGGGGCGGTGGATTTGGCACCGCTGTGCTGGGGCGTCGTACATGCCAAATCCTCCGTCCCCCTGACATGCATGCCAAATCCTCCGTCCCCCTGACATGCATGCCAAATCCCCCTGACATCCCCTGACATCATGCCAAATCCTCCGTCCCCCTGACATGCCACGATTATTGGGACTACGTGTGCAAGAGAACGCACTTCTGCTCGAGAGGCTATAACGGAGGCTGATGACGCTACGAGCGCTTTCGTGCTCCGGGCGTGCCATCACTGATCCTTGGTGAGATGAGAGCCTCGGCGTGGTCCCCACGCCGAGGCGAGCAGAGGCTGCAGAGCATACCGTTGAGTCCCTACACCCATGTTTGCGCCCGATATGTGTTGTGGCAAAGCAAAAACGCGTATGGTGCTCTGCTATGCTCCAGTTGAGACTCACAACAGAAGGAGCGCACCACGTTAACGGTCCCCAAAAAATGGAGAAGGCCCTCCTCGTCTAGAATCGTCATCCTGGGGTTTGCAGGCCTGATTGCCCTGGGAACGATACTCTTGATGTTGCCCATCTCGTCGCGGAAGAGCACCGTCACCTCGTTTGGAACCGCCCTCTTTACCGCAACCTCCGCAACGTGTGTAACGGGCCTCGTCGTTCGGGACACGGCCACCCACTGGTCGGCATTTGGCCAGGTGGTCATTCTCGCCCTGATCCAGACAGGCGGACTTGGCATCATCATGGCAGCAGCAGGCTTCTCTCTGCTTGCCGGTAGAAGAATCTCGCTCAGGGAGCGCAGCATGATGAGTGACGCCTTTGCCACCAGGCGCATGGGCGGCATCGTGCAACTCGCCAGCTTCGTCTTCACCGTGACCTTTGCCGTCGAGCTCCTTGGCACCGTCCTCATGGGTCCGCCGCTGTGCGTTGAATACGGGCTTCGCGGCATCTGGATTGCATTTTTCCTCTCAATCTCGGCCTTCTGCAATGCGGGCTTCGACATCTTGGGTAAGCACGACCTACTCTTTCCCTCACTCTCGGAGTTCGCCACCAACCCCGTCATCTGCCTCACCATCTGCTCGCTCATCGTCATCGGCGGCATCGGTTTTGCCACATGGAGTGACATCTCCCACAACAAGCTTCGTTTCAAGCGGTACTCGCTCCAAAGCAAGATCATCCTGGTAACGTCGCTCTTTCTTATTGCCGCTCCTACCCTGTTCTTCTTCCTCTTTGAGTACCAGCGCCTCCCCATAGGCGAGCGCCTGCTTGTCTCGTTCTTCCAGTCGATAACCCCCAGGACAGCGGGCTTCAACGTCGAGGACATGTCGGCCATGACCGAACCGGGCAAGGCGCTCACCATCATTCTCATGCTCGTCGGCGGCTCTCCCGGCTCCACTGCAGGCGGCATCAGAACTACGACAATCACCGTATTGTTGGCCAACTTCGTAGCCATCTGCTCCCGTCGCAACGAGACCGACATCTTTGGCCGTCGCATCGATGACAACATCATCAAGCAAGCCGGAGCCATTCTGACCATATACGTTACGCTATCGCTGCTTGGGGCAACGGCGCTTTGCCTCATCGAGGGGCTCCCTTACCTTGACTGCCTCTTTGAGTGCGTGTCAGCCCTCGGCACGGTCGGCATGACCGTCGGAATCACACCTCAGCTGCACGTCGCCTCGCGTGTCATTCTCATCGCCTACATGTTCGTTGGTCGCGTAGGCGGCCTCACGCTTATCTTCGCGGCAACCGAGAACCCCAAGAGGAACCCCGCCAGACTCCCACGCGAACACGTGGCCGTTGGATAGGATGTAACCATGAAAACTGTTCTGCTCATTGGCCTTGGACGCTTTGGAACTAACGTCGCAATGAAACTGAACGACCTTGACCACGAGGTGATGGCCGTCGACTGCAACGAGGAACGGGTGGACAACATACTGCCCTTCGTCACCAACGCCCAGATTGGTGATAGCACCAACGAGGCCTTTCTGGAGACGCTTGATATCCAGAACTACGACGTATGCTTCGTCGCCATAGCACACAACTTCCAGAGCTCGCTGGAAACAACGTCGCTGATCAAGGAGATGGGCGCCAAGTTTGTTGTGGCACGCGCGGAAAGCGACATCCAAAGGAAGTTCTTGCTGCGCAACGGCGCCGATGCGGTGGTCTACCCGGAGGCGCAGATGGCCAGGTGGGCAGCCATACGCTACTCGGCAGACCATATCCTCGACTACATCGAGCTCGACGAGGGACACTCGATCGTCGAGGTCTCGATCCCACAAAATTGGGCGGGAAAGACCCTCGGCCAGATTGATGTCCGGCAAAAACATGGCGTCAACATCCTCGCGCTCAAGCGCGGAGGCCAGATGTACATGAGCGTCAAGGCAGACACGGTTCTCACCACAGACTGCACTCTGCTCGTACTGGGTGAGACGCTCGCCTTACAACGCACCTTCGATATCTGACGGACTCAACGCAGCTTAATGATTTGGCACCTATACCCAGCACCATGGTACTAGGCATTGGAGGTGGATGCATGGAACCATTTGGACACTTCTATCTGGACAAAGAGAAGGATCTTGTCGTTGACCTCTTTCGCGAGGAGGACGAGCTTCACTACGTGCTCAGAACGCCAAACCACGGCACGGGAAACCTCATTACCAACTTAGCCTCTCTCTGCAACCTAGATCTTCAGACTGACGAGGATGGCCTTAGGGTGATCCGGGGCACGCTACCCTGCTACATTGACGGCTCGAACCGCATGGTCTACATCTTTCGCCTGCTGGGCACAAAGGTTGCCAACATCTACCCAAATGGAAGAATCGATCGGAAGGCATACATACCCGCCATTGCAAAGACCCTGATGAGCCAGACCAAGGATTATCGCCAGGACTTTAGCAAGACCATCGTGAAGACCTATATCCTGCGCGAGTGCAAGTTCCGGACAGACCTGCACACCCATATGAACGCCAACCTCGACCCAGACGTCCTCATTGCTCTGGGCATCCACCACCAGATTCGCTATCCGCTCTATTACATACGCAAGCTGGGGCTGCGGCTGTCGCGCGAGCAGGAGCAGCTCATGACCACGCGACGAGCCCAGACGGCAATGGAGCTTAGCGATTCCATGCTCAAGGGTAAGTACTTGGATCGCAGGATTGATGACAAGACGTTTTTGAACTTTGCCTCCCTCATACTTGAGAACCTAGAGAACGCGGCGTGGAACATCCCCAGGATCAGGGCATCGCTGGCAATCATGAAGGACGGGCAGGCCGTCTTCACCAACCTTGAGAAGGTCTATCTGTACCGCTACGTCTTCTGCAAGGGCGAGCCTGCCGACGACCCAATCCAGATTGACAACATAGAGCGCATCCCTGATCACGATATAATCCAAGTCCTGACCGCCATGGCAACAGACCGGAGTAACCCGGCGTTTGCCAACAACAGCATCTTTCAGGACAAGCTGCTGTGGACCGCGCGGGGCTACGCCAGGTGCGGCATTGACTATGCAGAGATTTCGGACACAACCCTTGCCAAACCCGATGGCGCACCGCACATGCTGGCCGAAGTCCACGCGGTCATGCCGGCCATCACACAACAGACCGGGGTCACGCTGCGGTTCTTGGCGGCAGTGCGGCGAACTCCGCTCACAATTGTCAAGGACCGGATTGCCTCGGAAGACTCCATGCGCAAGAACCTGCAAACGATACGAGCGATTGCAGGAGACCCGTACGTGGCAGGAAGCGACATTGTCGGGGAGGAGATCAACGACATACGAGACCTGGCGCCGGTACTGACTGAGCTCGACCGAATTGCGGCAGACCATTCCACCTTCACGATCCGCGTCCACGCCGGAGAGAACGACGGTCTGCGCGACAACGTGGCCAACGTAATCAAATGCATCCAAGAGGGTCTAGCTCCTGGCCAGCCCATGCCCCTTGTCCGCATTGGTCATGGGCTCTACACCAGAAACCTCACCTCAATCAAGGGTCGGCAGTTTCTGGAAGAACTGAGAGACAGCGGTGCCGTGCTTGAGTTCCAGATTACCTCGAACGTCCGACTGAACAACCTTAGTCAGTTGGAACACCATCCCCTGCGCCAGTACCTGGCAGCATGCATTCCCTGCGTGCAGGGCACAGACGGTGGCGCCGTGTACGGGACAGACTCGATTGACGAGCAGCTTGCGCTTGGAAATATGCTCAACCTCTCGAAGGAGGAGCTTGTTGCCATGCATCGCGCGGAAGATGTAGTCCGAAACAGGGGCCTTGCTGCACTTGAGGAGAAGATGCAATCCTTTGCCAAGGAGGCCGGCGCAGATGACGTCGAGGCCTTCTATGCCACACGGGTGCAGGTGCAGCAACAGCCGGAGGAGACACTGCTTGACCTCCCGGACAGCTGGGACAGCACCGAAGTTTTCTCGGATATGATTGAGGAGCTGCCATGCGACCGGGTTCCGGTGATTGTCGTGGGCGGCTCCTTTAACAACGACCGCCATGTGACCAGGCGACGCCGCGACGTCTGTGCCCTGCTAGACGACGTGCTTGCCAAGGGCGATCCCAGCAAGATGTTGATTGTCATAGGTCACAGCCTTTCGGGCTACGAGCAGTACGTGGTCAAGAAGAACCGGGGAAAGTTTGATATCTACGCCTTTGTGCCGTCAAGGATTAGCCCGGCGGAGGCGCAGGCCCTGAAGCAAGCTGGGGTGCGCATACGGGTCTCCATTGAACCTAGCCCCATGGGCATCTACAAGAGCTTCAGCTACGAGATCTTCAAGCGCAGGCCATCGGTGCTCATTGGCCTGGACGGCAACTCCTCTGGCGCAAACATGATTCA
>JAFWLX010000145.1 GCA_017510875.1 Atopobiaceae bacterium
ATGGTCCCGCCCGAGACGGGTGTAAATTGGGTCTGGAACAGGTTCCTCGTGTAGGTTCCTGAAGGTTAACGCTCGCATGGCGGCGGCTTGCGCTATGCTGGTACGCGCGCGAGGCGCAAGAGAGCCTTGCGAGGACGTATTTCTATCTTTGGAGGACAGAGCATTGCTGCCAGTTGACGAGCAACTACGTGTGATTACTTCCGGCACCACCCAGATTGTGCCGCTTGACGAGCTTAAGGCAAAGCTGGAGAAGGGTGTGCCCCTCAATATCAAGCTGGGCGTGGATCCCACAAGCCCCGACCTGCATCTTGGTCATGCCGTGCCGCTGCGCAAGATGCGCCAGTTCCAAGATCTGGGCCACAAGGTAACCCTGATCATTGGCAACGGCACCGCGCTTATTGGCGACCCGTCTGGTCGCGACAGCACTCGCCCGCCCCTGACCGAAGAGCAGGTGGAGGAAAACGCCAAGACCTACGTTGAGCAGGCGATGAAGGTCCTGGATCCCGAGAAGACCACCATCGTGCACAACGGCGACTGGCTGAAGCCGCTTGACCTGCAGAGCATGCTGCACCTGATGGCGCAGTTTAACGTGGCGCGCATCCTCGAGCGCGAGGACTTCCACAACCGCTACGTGGGCGGGCAGTCCATTGCCCTGCACGAGTTTATCTACCCCGTGCTGCAGGCCTACGACTCGGTGGTCATCAAGGCAGACCTTGAGATGGGCGGAAACGACCAGATCTTCAACCTGCTGGCCGGCCGCGACCTTATGCGCGCCGAGGGCATGGAGCCGCAGGTAGCCCTTACGGTGCCTCTGCTGGTGGGTCTTGACGGCCACAAGAAGATGTCCAAGAGCTACGGCAACTACGTGGGGCTTACCGATGAGCCCAACAACATGTTTGGCAAGCTCATGTCCATTGCCGACGAGATTGTGCCGCTGTACTTCCGTCTTTGCTCCACGCTCACCATCGACGAGATTGACGCCATCGAGGCCGAGTTCAAGGCGGGAACGGCCGACCCCTACGCCCGCAAGCGCCAGCTGGCGCGCAACATCGTGGACCTCTACCACGGCGAAGGCGCAGGTCAGGCGGCACAGGACGCCTTTGACGCGCAGTTCAGGCGCTCTGAGATTCCAGACGATATCCCCGAGTACGCGGCGGCCAACATCGTGGTCAACGACCAGGGCCTGGTGTACCTTGCCAAGCTGATGGTTGACACCAAGCTTGCCAGCTCTGTGGGCGAGGCGCGTCGCTTTATTGACGGTGGCGGCGTGAAGATCAACGGCGAGGCCGTGGCGGCCAAGGCCTACAACATCGATCCGGCCACACTTGCGGCGGGTACCGTCATCCAGCACGGCAAGCGCAAGTTTGTGCGCATCGTATAGTGACAAGCGCGAGTCGAAACTCCCAGGCATCACCCGCTGGGGCGTATCTTGAGCTGCTTGCCCCAGCAGGGGGTCCCGAGCAGCTGAGTGCCGCCGTGGCAGGTGGTGCCGACGCGGTCTTCTGCGGCTTTGGGCATCACTTTAACGCACGTCGCGGAGCTACGAGCTTTGATGACGAGACCTTTGCCGCGGCGTGCAAAAAGGCCCATCTGGCAGGGACCCGCGTGTATGTGACCGTAAACGTGGTCATAAAGAGTGACGAGATGACCAGTGCGCTGGCGCTTGTGCGCCGTGTGTGGCTGTTTGGTGCCGATGCGTTCATTGTCCAGGACTGGGGCCTGTTTGACGAGGTCTCAAGGCGTTGGC
This sequence comes from Atopobiaceae bacterium, assembly GCA_017510875.1. Taxonomy (GTDB): domain Bacteria; phylum Actinomycetota; class Coriobacteriia; order Coriobacteriales; family Atopobiaceae; genus UBA1367. The sequence goes on from JAFWLX010000145.1 coordinate 1,748, forward strand.
CGCAGATAGAGCTGCACGTGTCCACCCAGGCAAACGTGCACGACTCGCGCGGGGTCAGGTGGTGCCGCACCATGTTTGGGGCCCAGCGCGTCACGCTCTCGCGCGAGCTCTCCCTGCCCGAGATTCGGCGCATTTCGCAGGAGGGCGTAGAGCTAGAGGGCTTTGGGCATGGGGCCCTGTGTTTTAGCTACTCGGGCATCTGCCAGCTGAGCTCGGTCTCGGGTGACCGGTCGGCCAACCGTGGCATGTGCGCCCAGCCCTGCAGGCTGCCCTACAACTTGGTTGACGGCGCAGGCAAGCGTCTGAGCGCGCCTGACACCCGCCCGCTCTGCCCCAAGGATTGCCGTACCATCGAGCGCCTGGGCGAGCTGATTGACGCAGGCCTGAGGTCGCTCAAGATCGAGGGCAGGCTCAAGGGCTCTGACTACGTCTACTCGGTGGTGCGCGCGTATCGCTCGGCCCTCGACGAGCTTGAGGGCAAAAAGACCAGCCTTACCAGCGAGCAGCGCGAGCGCCTGCTGCGTCGCGCATTCAACCGCGACTTTACCTCTGCCTACCTGGATGGCGTCTCGGACAACTCGATGATGAGCTACGAGCGTTCCAACAACCGGGGCGAGCTGGTGGGCGAGGTTGTGCAGACGCGCGATCTGGGCAGCTCGCGGGTGTGGCGCGGGGGCACCAACGGCGGCCGCGAGCGGTCGCGCAAGGTGAGCCTGGCCGAGGTGGACGTGCGTCTTGACCAGCCGGTAGGCAAGGGCGATCTGCTTGAGATTCGCCCCGTGGACGATCCCTCGCAGTTCCTTACGGCCCATGCCTGCCGCGACGCCGCCGCTGATGAGGTGCTTACGTGCAAAACTGCCCGTCCCATGCCAGCGGGATGTCCGGTGCGCGTGATTCGCTCCCAGCGCTCGCTTGACGATGCCGCAAAGGTCGCCCGCATGGACATCCCCCGGCAGCGTGACGTAAACGTGCGCGTTGTGGCCAAGCTGGGCCAGCCCTTTGTGGTGGAGCTGACGTGCACGGATGGCTCGGCAACCGCGCGGGCAAGCGGCTTTGTGGTGGATGCGGCCCTCACGCGTAGCGTAACAGAGCAAGACCTTATCGACCATGTGGGGCGCATGGGCGGCTCGGCGTTTAACGCCGTTGCGTTTGACGTTGAGCTGGACGAGGGCTGCGGCATGCGCTTCTCCGAGGTACACAAGGTACGCGCGGAGGCCTGTCGCTCGCTGATGCGCGAGCTGCTTGCGCCCTATACATCGCGCGAGTTGAGCGCGGTGCCCTCTGAGGTGCGCCTTGCACGAGATGTGCGGGAGCGCCTTGAGGCATCCTGTGACAGCCCTGAGCTGCCGGCCGTTGAGGTGTGTGCCCTGGTCAGTGATGCGCGTATGGCGGGGGCAGCGCGCGCTGCCGGTGCCACGCGCATCTACGCTGCGTCTGACGCGTTACAGACGGCAAAGGGCGAGGTTACAGGCATCATTCCTTGGCTCGACGAGGTTTGCCGAGAGATAGATCGCGGCCGCCTTGACGGTTATGTGCGCGAGGGCCAGCCAGTGGCGGTTGGCAACGTCTCGCACCTTGCCCTTGCGGCAGAAAAGGGTGCCTTGGCCGAGGTCAGGCCCTGCATTCCCGTGCACAACCCAAGCGCGCTTGCAGCTCTGGTCAAGGCGGGGGCAAAGGCCGTATGGCTCTCTGCCGAGCTTTCGCTTGAGGAGGCCTGTGCCATTGCCAGCCAGTCTCCTGTTCCCACAGGTCTTGTGGTGTACGGCCGCACCCGTGCCATGACCAGCGAGCACTGCGTGCTGCAGGCAGCCAACCGCTGCGTTCACGATTGCTCGCGCTGCGCACTGCGAGCTCAGGACATGGGTCTTGTGGACGTGCACGGCAATCGCTTCCCCGTGCGCACCGACCTGCAGGGAAGGAGCCGCATCTACGCGTCCCAACCCCTGGATGCAGCCCCCCAGATGCCTCAGCTGCTAAACGCAGGCGTAAGGCGCTTTATGGTGGACGGCACGCTCCTCACAGAAGAAGAGCTGGTAGAGGCAGTAGTGCGCGTGGCACGCACGGTAGAGGCCGCGCAGCAAGGCAAGTCCGCACCCCCTCGCTTAAAAGGCCATACCGCAGGCCACCTGCTGCGTCCTATCGACTAGGTTGTGTATTTCTGCTCCTTGCGCCATGCAATGGGTATTATCGACTGAAGTACTTTGTAACTAGCGGTCGTTTGAGGGCGACCTACCTAAAGGAGGAACACCATGAGCAAGGGCAAGACGCCGGTCAATATGGAGCTGCTCGAGTCCACCATCAACGTTATTCGTCAGAGCCTTCAGGCAGATGGTGGCGACGTGGCTCTTATCAACTGTGACGAGAACGGCGTGGTGACGCTGGAGATGCAGGGTGCCTGCGCAGGCTGCCCCCTCTCAAGCTACGACATGAGTGAGGGCATCGAGCGCATCCTGATGGAGCACGTTCCCGGCGTGACAAAGGTTCAGCCGGCCATGGCCTGGTAACGGTATCTTATGTGGCTTAACGATCTGTATCACAGCCTTAATCCCGTTGCCCTTACGCTGGGACCGCTTACCATTCGCTGGTACGGACTGGCCTACCTGTTTGGCTTTATCTTCTGCGGGATCATCATGTATCGCACTGGCCGTCGATGGCGGCTTAACCTGACCGCAGACGATGTGGTAACGCTTATGACAGGCATTGCCTGCGGCGTCATCATTGGCGGTCGTCTGGGATACGTCCTTTTCTACGGAAAGGGCTACTACCTGCAGCATCCGCTCTCCATCTTCATGCTCAACGAAGGTGGCATGAGCTTTCATGGCGGGATGATTGGCGCCATTTTGGGTGCGTACATCTCGCATGCGGGCATTAGCACGTCGTTTGGCACGCTGTGCGACCTGGTTGCCATTGGCGCTCCTGTGGGTCTGTTTCTTGGACGCTGTGCAAACTTTATCAACGGCGAGCTATGGGGCAAAGAGACCGCGTTGCCGTGGGGCGTCATGTTTGACGACGCCGGCGGGGGAGCGGTGTTCCGCCATCCCACGCAGCTTTACGAGGCGTTGCTCGAGGGCCTGCTGCTGTTTTGCGTGCAGTATGTGCTAAGCCTAAAGCGCCCGCCGCGCTATCAGGGCACCTTCGTGGGCGTGTTTATGCTGTTG
>JAFWLX010000146.1 GCA_017510875.1 Atopobiaceae bacterium
GTCAAGAAAGAGAACACCTACGACGAAGACGGAGACATCGCATCAAGTAACACTATTTACACCGACGGATCTGCAGAGTTCAGCTTTGATGCCAATGGAAACGTTATCTGGAACGATCTAAAGGAGGATGCAGGCCGTGGTATGGCCTTCAGGTAGGTAGCCATACGCACTCCTACAACGAGGATTCAAACGCGCCCGGGCTTTGTCCCGGGCGTTTTTTGAGCGGTTGCTTGTCTGCACCACACAGCCCAATTTGGGTATATATGCGATAATTGGCACGTTTGATTTCTTCGTACAAGGTGGTGCAAACGATGGGTTATCTTCTTGCTCTGCTTGCCCTTATCGTGATTCCAACAACGGTATCGCTGGGCATCACCTACTTTGCCTGTCGTGCGGTATGGCGCGCAGGAAAGCACTTGCTCAATGGTATTCGCGGCAATAGAGAGCTTCCCGGAACAACCCAGCAGCCCACCCGCGCCGCACAAGACGTGGTGGTAGAGCCTGTTGCTCCGCCTGCCCCCAAAACAACCGTACGCAGTGGTCAGACGCAGAGTAGCCAGACGCAGGGCGGCCAGGCACAGGGCGGTCCGGTGCGTGGCGACTACGTACGTCTAGATGTTGATGACGGTACCACAGCGAACGACATCATCAAGGTCATGCAGCCCTACCAGAGCGATCCCGTCATGGGAGGCTACGCTCGGGGTATCTTGGATACCGTCAACAGCTGTGAGCTGCGTCGGCGCACCCTGTACGTCGAGCTTGACGGAACCTTCCAGCGCAACACCATGAGCTGGGACAAGTTTGCGACTCCCATACAGGCGGCCGTCAATTCGATACTTGATAATGCTGCGCATATGGCAAATACCATTCAGTCATTTGACACGGCCAGCTACCTGCGGCTCAAGAGCACTATGGGTACCGAGTGGCGCAAGCTTGACAGCAATCACAACGAGACGCGCGAGTTGCGCTGGAAGCTGCACAAACAGACCTTTGATACGCTCGACGCCATGCAGGAGACCAATGAGAGCCTGCTGCTTGAGCTTGACAAGCTTGCCGCCGAGCTCGCAAACATCACGGTGGCGGACAACAACGATACCAGCGACTATATCCTCGAGGAGATTCGCCGTCTGGTGGACGAGGCCAAGTATTACCGGTAAGAGCTGCCTATATGACCGCGTAGGGTCGTACGCGCCCTATGCCTGAGCATGGCAACCTCGTGGTGTTCTGTGACCCTACGGGTGGGAGTGGGTTCAAAGCGTGGTAGGGTAGGACAAACCAGGCGAAAGGACCTCCCCATGATCAAGCTGGCGCTCTGCGATCTTGACGATACGCTCATCTGCCATGGCCTTCCCCGCGCAACCGACCACGCCATTGCCTCCATCCAAGCCATGATTGAGGCAGGCCTTCACTTTGGGCCTGTCTCGGGGCGCATTCCCAATGACATGGACTGGATGTTTGACGGTCACAATGAGTGCTATGCCACCGGCGCCTACTGCAACGGCCAGATGGTTTACATCGATGGCGAGTTGGTGCATGCAGAGCCTATCGATGGTGCCGAGCTCAACCGCCTGGCCGCCCTGCTTGCCAAAGACGGTCGGGGCGTGCTTACCATGTACGACGTATGGACGGGCAACATCTATAACTGCGCCTACTATGTGACTCCCGACGCAAACCATGCCCAGTACATGCTTGACCGCTTTGGTGCGGCCAAGCGTTGGGTCACCCATCTTGACGAGCCCAGCTACCTTAAGGCCAACATTCATGTGGAGGGCACGCGCGAAGAGCAGACCCAGGTGCGCGACATGCTGCGCGAGGAGTTTCCCAGCATGGACTTTGTATTCCCCAGCAACTTTGCCCCGCTGCTTGATGTGTCGCCTCACGGTTGGAGCAAGGGAAGCGCGGTTGGCGTGCTTGCGCGCGAGCTGGGCATTACCCTTGACGAGGTGGCGACGTTTGGCGACTCTGAAAACGACCTCTCGATGATAGAGGCCGTACCCAACTCGGTTGCGATGGCAAATGCCGACGCGGTAATCAAGGCGGCCGCACGCTGGAAGATTGGCGCCAGCGCCGATGATGCGGCGGCAGACGCGCTGTTTGACATTGCAGATGCTGCCAAGACGGCCAGCATGCCCAGCTTCATGCACGAGTAAGGGGTACTTATGGACGCTGCTCACGAGACACGCGCCTTAAGCGTACAGAAAAGGATAGTCCTGACTGTTGGCTCGGCAGTGCTGGTGGCTGTGGCCTTTGTCGCCATGACCATGGCTCGCAAGAACTACGACGTGCTGTACGCCGAGTTTGTGGTGCTTGAACTGGGAGTTTCGCTGGCTGCCTCCATTGCGGCCAACTTTGTGCACGGCCTGGACGAGCGAGGGGCTGCGCTGGCTGCCCAGTATGCGGGTAACGAGACCGGTGGTCTGTGGCATCACGTGTTAAGCGTGCTGCCCTCGGTGGCCGTTCGCGCGGCCATTATTACGGCGTGCCTCGCGGCGGTCAATGCGACGGTGGTCACAGGCGGCATCTATCGCGAGGAAGTGACAGCGCCAGTGCTGGCCGTGATCATCCGCTTTCTGGCCGATATCCCCCAGGCCCTCGTGATCTGCCTTGTGGTTAGGCTGGCCATAGACCGCATGAAAGAGCCGCGTAACGACTAGCGTGGGACAATAGAGGGCAGCCCCTTTCTGTTCCTGCATA
>JAFWLX010000147.1 GCA_017510875.1 Atopobiaceae bacterium
AGCGCCTCGCACACCGACTCTCCCACCTATAAGGTTAAGGCCGTTCCCACGCTTGAGGGGCCGGACGACTACGTGCGTCTGAACGTTGAGGGCTACGGCGGCATGATCGATTACACCTGGTTCGACCGCCCGCTGACGCTTGCTGGCCGCGTGCTGGTAGAGGAAGACGGCGGCGTCCGTTCGCGCCTGCTCTTCATCGATCGCGACCTGCTCGTCATCCCCAGTCTTGCCATCCACATGAACCGCGAGGTCAATGATGGCTACGCGTTCAACCGACAGGTCGACCTGTGTCCGCTCTTCTCTGCTGGGGCACTTACGGCCGAGGGTTTCACCAAGCTGCTTGCCAACGAGCTGGGCGTCCAGCCCGAACAGGTGCTCTCGTTCGACCTCACGCTGGCCAATCGCCAGGCGGGAAGCGTCTGGGGCACCGCGCAGGAGTTTGTGTCCTCACCCAAGCTGGACGACCTTCAGTGCGATTTTGCTTCCCTCAAAGGCTTTCTTGAAAGCAGCAACCCGCATGACGTGTCGGTCTGCGCGTTCTTTGACACCGAGGAGGTGGGGTCGGGCTCCAAGCAGGGAGCGCTTTCCACTTTCCTGGACGACACGCTGACGCGCATCAACGCGGCGCTCGGAAAAGGCGAGCAAGACTATCTGCGCGCCCTGGCTGGGTCCCTCATGCTGAGCTGTGACAACGCTCATGCGGTGCATCCCAACCATCCAGAGACCGCCGATCCCCAGAACCGTCCAAAGCTCAACGGGGGAGTGGTCATCAAAGAGCACGCTGGCCAGCTCTATACCACCGACGCCTTCGGTCGAGCCGCGTTTCTGGCTGTGTGCCGCGCAGCTGGCGTGCCAACGCAGGTCTTTGCCAACCGCAGCGACAAGCGTGGTGGCTCTACGCTCGGGAGGCTCTCCACGCAACACGTGAGCGTGCATTCCGTTGACATTGGTTTGCCGCAGCTGGCTATGCACTCTTCCTACGAGACGGCCGGCTCCAAGGATACGGCTTGGGGCATTGCGGCGCTGCGCGCCTTCTTCGATGCAGACCTGAAGATCGAGGGCTTTGAGCGCGTTCTGATTGCGTAGGCCAGCACCTGCGAAAAAGCAGCTTCAACAACCGAAAAAACTCTCAAATGAAGCCCCGCCTCTGCGGGGCTTCTGCTATTCTGTCTTGCGGAGGGTATTACATAATCATACTAAGTCATACCACAAACGCAGCAAAGGGACTCATGAGCGAGAAAATGACCCCGATCGTGGCCAAGGTGATGCCGGCCGAGAAGGACCGGTTCTTCGAGGCGACAGAGCTTATCGGCACCACACCCTCAAACGCGATACGTATGTTCATTTCGGCGTTTAACAGGGCGGGTACCTTCCCGTTTGAAATAACAGCGCCCAGTGCAAGCGAGGTGGGTGTTCGAGATGCGAGCTGAGTTGAGTTGGCGGTTGATGAGATTCGCCTTGTGGCTCTCTCGTGTTGCGCCATGCACGTTTACAGAGCGCCTGCGCGCCTCAAACGTCAGTCGCTGCATGCGCAGCAACTGGTACTGAGAGCTCACGACGCGGTCTCGGTCATCTGCTTGCTGACGAAGCATCACCATCCTGCACAGCTAGCCTCGGCTTAGGCCGCAGGCACTCGGTTCACGCGTAAAGGGGAGCTATGAGCGCTAATTACTTCTCTGTTGATATCGGTGGCACCAATATCAAGTGGGGCCTTGTCTCACCAGAGATGGTCCTGCTTGAGCAGGGGAGTGTTCCCAATGAGGAAAACACTGCGGAAGGCCTGGTGGCAGCCATCGCCTCATTGGTTGCTGCCCATGCGGGCGCCATTCAAGGTGTTGGCGTAAGTGTCCCTGGCACGGTGGACGAGGCCGATCCTCAAGGCGTGGTCCTGGGAGGCGGAAGGCTCTCGTATCTTGACGGCGTAGCGTTGGGTGCCGAGCTCTCGTTTGCCACCTCGCTTCCGGTGACGATTGAGAACAACGGCAAGGCCTGCGCTCTGGGCGAGTACGCTACCGGCGCGCTCAAGGGCACCTCGCTGGGCGTCGTGCTCGTCATCGGGACGGGCGTCGGCGGCGGCATCATCTCGCAGGGCCGCATCATGCGTGGTGCCCACAACTTTGCGGGCGAGTTCAGCTTCCTGCGCACCACGCCCTTCGAGGGACGTCTGCGTCTAGAAGACGCGATGGCGGGAACGTGCGGCTGGGAGGCGCTCAAACGTGAGATTCTGGCCGCTAAGGGCATGCTCGACATGGGCGATGTTGATGGCTACGCGCTGTTTGACTGGGTCAACCGGGGAGATGCCGACGCGCTACGAGGCCTGCACGAGTACTCCAAGCAGCTCTGCCTGTGGATTCTCAACCTCCAGTGCATCATCGACCCCGAAGTCATCGCCATCGGCGGCGGCATCAGCGCGCAGCCAGCGCTCTTGGAGGCGGTCGTCACCACGATGCGTTCCATGATTGCCGACCTGCCCCATAAGGAGATTCCGCGACCAAAGATCGTTGCCTGTGAGCATGCGGGAGTGGCAAGCCTTATAGGTGTTGCGTACGAGGCTCAGCGTCGTGTCACAAACAAGCAGGTATAAGGCACCGTTAAGCCTTGTTTCCGCTTGAAGCACAACAGGTTAATACAAGTTTTCCTTCGGAAACCTTCCCACAGCTGAAACAATGACGCGCTACGATGGCATGCGTTGCGCAACGCCATGCGCACGTTTCTGTTTTTGGGGCATGCGCCCCGCGTGTCGTGAAAGGTCAACCGATGAAGAAGCCGCAGGACATCCTGACGATGCCGCACGAGCAGCTGGAGGCCATCCAGCTCGAGGGCATCAAGAAGACCGTGATCAAGTGCTATGAGAACGTCGAGTTTTACCACAACCTCTTTGACGAGGCTGGCTTTGATCCTTACGCGGTCGAGACGCTCGAAGACTTGGCCAAGGCTCCTTTTACCACTAAGCAGGACCTGCGAGACAAATACCCGTA
>JAFWLX010000148.1 GCA_017510875.1 Atopobiaceae bacterium
ATATTCGGCCATGCCGTCGTTAAAGAAGCGACAGGTGTCGAGGGTCATCCACTCGTTTGCTCCGGGCACCTTGAGTACCGCAACATCCACGCCAGCCTCGTCCATGTCTGCAAGCATGTGCTCAAGAACGTAGTCACCTTGCGCGTAGTTGAGCGCCTCAAAGCCCGCTGGCTTCTCAACCACCACTTGGCGCACTGGCTCCTCGGTAAGGTACACGCGGGTATGCTCGTCCAGAGGCGCCTCGGCCACAAAGCGCGCCAGCACCTTCTCGCTTGTGAACAAGCTCTCGGGAACCCAATACATATTTGCGTCGATAACCATCTTCAAGCCTCCTATCACAATTCATGCCGCTCAGTGTCATGGTAGGAAGCAACTTATTCCGAAACAATTCAATGTCAATTACATTTTATTCCCTAACGGAAAGACTTATCGTGCCAGCGGGAGATAGTCGAGGAACTCTTGAGCTTCGGCACTCGGTTTGCGGTCACGTAACCGGTACAGCTTAATCTTTGTGACTATCGGCTGATCCAGATCGACAATTGCGACTGCCGAGCGGGTGAGGTAGGAGGCCGGTGTCCGCATGAGTAGGCTCACGCCCATCCCTCGCGCCACGAGATCGATGATGTTTTCTGCGCGCGTGCCCCTATAACGAACTTCGGGCACGAAGCCCTCTGCCGAACACGCGTCGGTAATGAGGGCGTTCATGACCGTTCCTTCCGGCAGCAAGAGAAACTCTTCGTTTGCCAAGTCGGAGAGTTTGATGCTCGCGCGTGAGGCGAGCGGATGGCCTACGGGCAGTACGGCGGCAAGCTGGTCTTCCGCAAACGTGATGGTCGTAAACTCATCGTCATCTGATTCTTTGCCGACATCCCCATCCCACTCCCTGATAAATGCGGCATCAAGCTTTCGGTTGCGGAGCAGGCTCTTGAGTTGGTCGGCCTCGCCCTCGATAATTCGTAGGCGAACGCCGCGATGCTCGGTCTCATAATCGTGGAGCAGCTTGGTGATGCCGTAGGGCACCATTACGGGAATGGAGCCTATTTCCAGTATGCGCCGCTCGTTGTCCTCGGCGTTGCTGAGTGCTACTTCGGCGTCATGGGCCGTCGACGCCAACTTGCGTGCAAAGGGTAAGAAGGTTCTGCCCTGCTGAGTGAGCTGCACACGGCGCGTAGTGCGATTGAAGAGCTCAACCCCCAGCTCGCGCTCGAGCGACTTGATGTGCTTGGAGAGCGAGGATTGCGAAATAAACAGTTGCTCGGACGCTTGAAGGTAATTGCAGGTCTGGGCCAATACCACAAACTCCCGGCAGCGCTCGGTATCCATGTCGCTCCTCCCTCAACCAATTGAGTCATATTTAGCATAAGTCTTGCAGGTTTATTGCTGGATATCGAATAGACGAGTGGTTGCTTAGAAGCCAGAACAGCCGTAAGCCACATGAATCGCCTTCCTCCGCGCGATTCCTCGATTCAAAGGACAGCCTATTCCCTGTGACGGGTCTTACGGACCATTCGTAGCCCTCGAGGAAGGTGCAAACAACCACCGGCATCGTCGCCCACTAGTTGGGGTGTGCGACGATGCCGGTGGCGTGGTCTGGCATATGTGCTATGTGCCGTCAGCCCGTGGCCGGAACCCGCTCAAACGCGCGCCTACTGATGCGAGGCATCGATGTCAGGCCGATTCGCCCACACGGCTATTGGCCCCAGTTCTGGATGCCGAAGCCACGCTCGTAAAGCATCTCTGTTGACGAGAAGGTCTTGTCGGCGTCGTTATAGGTGGGGACGTTGACGGGGAGCGTGCCCTGCGGGACGCCCTTGCCAAAGGCCGTGAAGAGGACGGTGGCCACATTCATGTTGACGGGGCCGTTGCCCTGTGCGTCAGTAGACCCCGGAGGCGTAGGCGAGCAGCACCACCTTGAGCATCATCTGCGGGTCGTGGGCGGGCGCGCCGCCGCCGGGACAGAGGGCCGTCAGCGTCGACCTGTCGATGGAGCGCACGACCATGTCCACGACGCGCGGCATCGAGCCCTCCGGCACCAGGTCGCCTATGTCCGGCGGCAGCAGCATCGGCTGGTCCTGCATGCAGGGCTTGAACCTGGGCTCCGGCATCTCCATCTCCTCTCGCTCTCCTCCCATTATACCTGGATTGACAGCAAAACCGCAGGTAGATTAGGTAGTCGGGCAATGTGCGAGGCAGTGAGGCGGCATCCCGGAGCACGAGAACGGGTGGGTCCCTCGCGGAACCCACCCGTTCTATTCAGAGGCTTTTGATACAGCCCCATTAATTGCCGGCCCCGTCCGCCTGGGCGACGGCCGCCTCGCACGCCCCATGCGACACCAGACGGGCCCGGACGTTGCGCCAGAAAAAACCAGCCGGTCCACAGTAGCCCTGCGCAACGATTCGATTTGACGGCATCACACATACACTATGCCATCATCTTGCAGCGTCAATGCACGCAGGCCCACACAGAATGAGGGAGGACACGCGCCCTCCCTCGTGGCAACACTTCACTTGCGGCTAAACACCCTCGGCACAACCCCTAGTCCCACACCAGAATGCGGTCCTCGGGCGCCAGGTACATGTTGTCGCCCTCCTTGATGTCATAGGTCTCAAGGAACTCGTCAAACTGCTGCAGCGTCACATTGGTGCGCAGGTAGGCCGGGGCATGGAGGTCATCGTCCACAAGATCCAGCTCGTCTTTGGGATAACCAACCTCGCGCCACAGTTCAGCGTAGGTCCTGAAGAACTGATCGTAGTCAAAATCCTTATCGTCCTCTACCGCAAGCAGGCACGCCTCGATACCCGAGATGTCGGCGATTACCTCGCCCTCATACAGGTCGCCATTGGCGTTCTTACCCTCGCAGACGACGATGTTGTTGAAGTAGTTCACCAGCTTCTCTCCACGCCTGTCGTACTCGGCACGGTCCGCCTCAGTCCAAAGCGGCTCGCCTTTCACGTTGCCGTTCTCGTCGTACAGCACTCCCCTGGGGTCAAATGCATGGCTCAGCTCGTGGAAGATGACGCTGCCGATACTCGCGTACATCTCCTCATCGGTCATATCAGGCTGGTAGAAGTTGCCCTCAAGGATGCCCAGGAAGATGTTGATGCTGTTGGTCTGGCCGCTGTACATGGCGTTGCCATCGAGCACATCCTCCACTTTCCAAATATCCCTGTCCACCGGCTTGCCCACGTTGTTCGCTTCCATCTGCATCATGTAGGCGGCGATTGCAGACCTGCACTCATAGTACGAACGCCCCGCAAGGTCCAGCCCCGAGTAGTCCTTCCACTTGTCGGGATAGACTGCGTTGATCTGCATGTTGTCAAGCTTCTTGTTAAAGGACTCCTTTGCCTGGTCGGACAGCCAGTCCTGCCGTGCGAAGAGCTCCCGGTAGGTCTGGATGGCATCCTTGCAGAGTGCGGTTATGCGCTCCTTGGTAGGCGCAAAGTCATAGGTCTCGACATACGCCTGTGCCAGAGGGCCAGGAAGATAGGCCTTGACGGTCGCGTATGCCTCATCCTCCAAGCTCGTGCGACCAATATCACTGTTGAACGTGTTCATGTACATCTCGTAGGACTCTTCGTCCAGCCAGTCCACGACATTCATGGCATAACGCGCAATGAAGAAGTTCTTGAGCTTGGGGAAGTTCTCTTCGGTCCACAGCTCGTCGAGCACCTCAAGCTGGCCTTCGCGACCGGTATTGATGATCTGGGAGTCGCCAAACCCCCTGGATTCCAAGAGATTGAACAGAGGATACGTCTTAACGAGCCCCTTGATCTCGTCGATGGTGTACTCCGGCTCAACGTAACCCTCAAGCCCCTTTGGATCCATCAGCTCGGCGGTGGAGAACTGCACATACGACAGCGTCTGCTCGACGGACAGGGCATCGTCGAGGAGGTCCTTGACCTCATCCTCTGTGTACCCAAGCCTCGTCAGCAGGCCCGTCTCGACCGTAAGGGTCTGCTTGTACCTCTCACTTTCCTTGTCGACCCCCTCGCGGTAGTCACCAGGGTCGCCAAGCAAGGGAGGATCGAAGCCAATGAACGTTCCGTATTGGCTGGCGTCAGCCCCTCGGGCTTGACTGCCAAAGACCGTGATCATGGGCACGTCGGCGCTGCGCTCGGGATCGCAGATGAAGGCCTCGAGCTCGTCAAGCGACTTGAGCGAGGCAATGTCGTCGACAACCTTCTGAGCCGGGGCGACGCCTTGCTCGTTGCGCGTGTCCCAGTCGAGGAAGGCGTCGTAGAGCTGCCTTGCCAACTTGGCGTCATGACCCTTGAGGCTCGTATTGGCAAGCGCATCCTTGGTGTTCTGGATGACCTTCTGCTCCGCATCGTAGAAGCTGGTGTTTGCTATGTGGCCTGCCGGTATCTTTGCTGTCGCCAGCCAGTCCTTGTTAACGGCAAGATAGAAGTCGTCTTTGACCGAGGTCTGCATATCCTGGGTGACGTTGCCCTGCATGACCGTACAGAGCCACGGAGAGCCGCCAAACGTGTTGAAGTCCGCCTTCTTTTGGGACTCCTCTTCTTGTGCCGCAGCCTCCTCCTCTTGGGCGGGCTCTTGCGTATGACCCTGCTGTCCGCAGCCCGCAAGTGCCCCAAAGGCCAATGCCACCGATAGGGTCGCGGCTGCCATGGCATGCAATCCCTTGCCCCTCATGAAACCTCCCTGCCACGTATTACATCGACATTAGTTATTGTAGGTATCGCTCTTTTAACTAGCTGAATGCAATACGTAAGCGGTGTGTCAACCATGCGGAGGCGGAGAGAATAGACCCACGGCATGCGGAGCACATTTTGAATGCACACCAAAGAAGGTTTGTAAGAGACGCGCGATTGCGGTCCAATGACCCTTGTTTTCATGCGCGATTCTGACCCGTCAACGCACACGAAACGGGAGATCCCGAGAGTATAAAAGCGCACCAAATCGGCATCGCGACTGGTGCGCATTCGTGGTCCTGCAATTCTTGGCCTGATGCACGTTCTTTTCCCAGCAACGGACGTTGTCGAACAGCCGCTTTCGAACGTCGTTCAGCAATAACAGTGATGGTCCCGTCATAGGGACTTTTCCACTTGCACGAACCCCAGTGAAAAACAGTCGCACAGAATTGAAACCACGGGCAAGGTTGCGTTTTAGCCCCTTAGACCCAAATCATATGCAGCCGATTCAGCGAGTTTGAACCGCAACGGCCTTCTGCTTGCTGCCACAATGATACCTTTCTCCTCCAAACTCTTCGTGTAGATCCGCGACTGCTGCTTGCCGAGCCGTATATAGTCCGCAACCTCTTGCTGGGGCACCTCTGGAAATGCAGCAAATAGATTGAGCTGGGCAAGCATATAAACAATGCTCTGTTCTTTCTCTGTGAGGTTTTTCGCTTTTCCAAAGAGAGGTAGATTCTCGCCTGTTTGATCAAGCAGTTCTTCCAGCTTGGCCCTTATCCTCTTCGCCATTTGCATCACTTCCTCTCTTTGTCCGAATGGCGAATGGGACAAGTCTAGGAAGCGGCCGCATTGGCGGGATTGGCCCGGGTGGGCGACTGGTCACTTGTGTGAGATTGAGTGGTCACATGTTTGGTGTGGGTGGTCATCCACGGCGCTAATAATCAGATATATAAACAGTATTAGCGAATTAACCAACCAGAGCGCCTCCAACCGAAGAAACCTACTGTGTTTCCTTCAGCGGAGCACTTCTACAAGCTGGAAGTTATCTGACAGACTGCCATTCCTCTTTGGAAAGGCATGTTATGTGTTCCGTTCGGAGAACGCCCTC
>JAFWLX010000149.1 GCA_017510875.1 Atopobiaceae bacterium
GGCGGCAACCGCCGGGGCGTGAAAACTGTTGGACTACACCAGCGAGATGGAAAGCTCCTCGCCTGCGCTAGTCGAGATCTGGATGCTTTCGCCATCTAGCGTGGCGTTGGTTATCTCGCCCTGACCGATGATAGGCGAGCCTTCACCATCGGTGACCTGCTGCGTTACCGATCCGCCGCCCAAAGGATGCGCGATAAGATCCCATGTGCCGTCAGGTAGGTTCTCGGGAATCACAAATACCGTGTTGTACAGGATGAGCGCCACCGGCGTACCGGTTAGCTCGTAGATTATCGAGGTTCCCTCAGAGCCTTCTGACGTGCTAGCCAGAGCGTACTTACCCGACTCCTGCTGGGTGAGGAAGTATGTTGAACCGCGATACTCAATGCTACCGTCTGCCGTTGCCTGGGTCTGCTCGACAACAGGGGTATCGGAAGGCTTCTCTACCGACAGCAAGGCACGCACAAGCAGCGTAGCCACAATGCCTACCACTACCAGCGCGGCAACACCAAGGATGATGAACACACGCTTGTTTGAACGCACGGCCACCTCGTGGTGCTCAACCTTGGGACGCCCAGACGAGCTCATGCGCACGGCCTCCGGGCGAACGTTCTGCACCCTGAACGAGGCCGTCTCGCTCGCGTTGGCACGAGTGGTAAGGCGCGCGCCCGAGTCAGCATCGATACGCTGGAACGAACCCGTTGCCTCCGGGTCAACTCCAATGGGGCGCGGAGCGTCGCCCATGTTGGTCTCTTGATCGCCGTCGATGATGGGCACCAGATCAGGAATGGCGCCGTAGGGAATCGGATTAACGGCGCCCGTCTGCATTGCGTCATCGACGTTGTAGGCAAGCGGCGTGTACTGGTTGCCCTCTTCGTCATAGGCAAGCGGCATGTACACGTTGTCGCTCGTGGGCGGAATGTACAGGTCGTTATCGTCATCGTCTTTAAGCGGCACAAGACGCTCGTCGTCAAGGTCGGCTACGGGCTTATTGACGGCGGCATGGCGCCCGCGACGCGGCGTGACGTTATCTTCTGATGCCATGTTTTCCCCTTTCTGGCACTGCAATCCACCATGCTACACCAAGAGCACGTGATTCAGCTACACTTTGCGCCGAGCCTCGATAGCTCGCCCTAGGGTAACCTCGTCAGCATACTCGAGGTCGCCGCCCACGGGAAGACCGCTTGCCAGGCGCGAGACCTCAACACCCAAAGGTCCGATGGTGCGCGCTAGGTAGGTAGCCGTAGTCTCACCCTCAACATCGGGGTTGGTGGCAAGGATGACCTCCTTTACCTCACCAGAGGCAAGACGCTGCAAAAGCTCGCGCACGTGCAACTGCTCGGGACCAATCTTGTCCATGGGTGAGATGACCCCGCCCAGCACGTGGTACAGGCCATGATAAACACCCGTCTTCTCGATGGCGGCAACGTCACGCGGCTCGGAGACCACACAGATTGCCGTCTGGTCGCGATGCGAGTCGGCACAGATGTCGCACGTGTCCCGTGTGGCGTAAGAGAAGCACACCGGGCAGAAATGCACCTGACGCTTAACCTCGACAATCGCATCTGACAGACGGCGTGCCTCCTCGGCATCCGCCTCAAGCAGGTGGTAGGCGATGCGCTGGGCCGATTTTGGGCCAATGCCGGGCAGGCGGCCCAGCTCGTCGAGCAGGCGTTGGAGCGCCCGCCCGTCGCTGGTTGTAGGATCAAAGCTCGACATGGCCTAGAACATCCCCGGCATACCCATGCCGCCGGTGATGGCACCCATGCGCTGATTGGTAATCTCCTGCGCACGGGCAAGCATCTCTGTCACGGCTGCAAGAATGGTGTCCTGCAGCATCTCGCAATCTTCCTCGTCAAGGCCCAAGGCGGCCCCGTTGATGCGAATGCCCGTGATGTCGCCGGCAGCGGTGCCAGTGACCTCAACCATGCCGCCACCCGCCGTAGCCGAGACTTCCTCGTCAGCAAGTTGATCCTGCGCCTCGGCCAGCTGGCGCTGCATCTTTTGGGCCTGCTTCATCATCTGTTGCATGTTCATGGAATCGTACCTCCGTTTGTCTGCCTAGGTTGGGCAGGGGAGCCGTCCTTTTGACATGAGCCCCTTGGCCCAACCACGCTAGTTCTCTTCTTCATAGTCGGCATCGTCTACCGGCTCGTCCGCATACTCGCTCTCGGCGGCATCGTTCTCGTCATACGAGTCGTCTTGCATTGCAAGCTCCGCGTCCTCGTCCGGCTCGTCTGCCGTCGGCTCGGAAGTATACGTGATACCCTCGCCAAAAACCGAGGTCATCAGGGCAACTACATCAGCAGGAATGCCCCCGGCACGGCGTGACGCGCGCTTTGGCTTGGCCTGGTCGGCTTTGGTGACGGGATCTGGCTCTGCAGCGGGCTTGGGTTCCAACGCGGGAGTTGAGGCAGGTGCTGGCATCGGCGTTGGTTCTGGCGCGGGTGCTGGAGTCGGTATGGCAACAGGCGCGGGAGCAGGTGCCGGGGCCGGCGCGGGAGCCGGTATCGGGACAGGTGCGGGAACGGGCGTTGGCGCAGGCGCGGGAGCGGGCGTCACGCGCACGGCACCAGAGGCGACACTCGCCTGTGGCTTTGCCTGGCCCGATGCCATCTCGTCAAAGAGGAAGTCCTCCTCATAGGGCGAGGCATCAAAGTCATCGTAGGGCACAACGTCGTCGTTGGGAAGCGGCTCCCATGGCGCTGAATAGGCCGACGCCGTGGGCTGCGTCTCTTGCCTTGGAGCTGCAGCTGGCGTCGCAGGTGCGGACGCTGCGTGCACCTGCGCGGCTGGCGCCGGCACCGGTGCAACAGGAGCTACGGGTGTCTTCTGTTGTGCAGGAGCGGATTGGCGGTCTGCCTGTGGGCTCGCGGACGCCGTTTGCTGAACGGGGGGTTGCTGGCTTCTGGCATCCATGATAGGACGAGGGGCGGCTGCGGGCGGCGTGGCTGCCCTTGAGGACGCACCCGCTGGTTTTTGAGAAGCCTTAGCCGCAGCGCCTCCGTTGACAAAATGCGCCTTGCGCTGGCCAAACACCGAGACGATCATGGGGTCTACGTTGGCGCGCACGTCGGGACGCTCGAGCATCTTGCACGCAAAGGCCGACCCCTTTGGAAACGCCACGGTAAGCTCGACGCCATCGTCCGAGACAATGGTTGAGCTCATGAGCAGCGATCCATGCTGCGGATGAGACGCCAGCAGGCTGTCAACTACCTGCTTCCAGCGACGCTGCAGCTCGCCCTCGTCAGTTATGGCACCAGAGGCCGTGGGTTGCGGGGTTGCGGTTGTTTCAAGGGCGGAACGCAAATCTGCAGGTTGCGCCTGCAAGCGCTGCACCTCCTGTGGTGCGGCCGCTCGTTGGTGCATTTCCGCAGGCTCCCCACCAGCAGTTGGCGATGGCACGGTGGCCGCCTGGCTGCGCGGTGCACCATGCGCTTGAGCTCTCGCTTGGCCGCTCGGCAATACGGATGCGCTTGAAGGCTGGTCAACGGGTGTCTTTGGGGCAGGCGCCTGCTGGACAGCGGGCTGCGCTGGCTGGGCCGCCGGCTTGACAGCAGGCTGCATCGCCGACCTGTCCATCGATTTTGGTGCAGCCTGTCTAGAGACCTGCGGCCGCTCTGTACCAGCACTCCCCTCCCCCTGCCTTTCGGTCTTTGTAGCCTTCCGCGCCTGATCGTCCTTCTTGGGCTCCGCACGCGGCGCAGGTACCGAGAGTGCCACTATCTGGCGCTCGAGCGAGGAGATCCTATCAGCCAGGGCATCAAGTGTAAGCTCGGACTGTGGGCGAGCAATCTTGGTGAGCGCCACCTCAAGCACCAACCGTTGGTTTGGCGCCACGCGCATCTCTATTGATGCATCCGAAAGCAATTGCATGGCGCGGGCCACGCGATCAACCGAGCCAAATGCCTTTGCCTCGCGTGCAATGGCGGGCAGCTCGTCGTCGGCAGCCGAGACTATGCCCGATTTAGCTCCAATCGCAGCCACCACATACACGTCACGCAGGCGCGCCGCCAGAGCGCGCGTAAACTGCAACAGGTCTCGACCCACCTCTACTAGGTTCTCTACCTGCGCAAACAACACCGCAACATCGCGGTTTGCCATGGCCAGCGACATGCGCTCGAGCGTGGAGGCCGACACCTCACCCAGCACGTCGCGCGCCACGTCAACCGTGATAGCACCTCCGCCTGACACCGACAGCTGCTCAAGCTCGGAGATAGCGTCACGCATGCCGCCGCGGGCATGGCGTACCACAAGCTCGAGCGCCTCGGGGTCGTAGGTAAAGCCCTCTCGCTCGCAGATGTAGGCCAAGCGCGCCTGAATGTCGGCGTTGCTTATGGCATGAAAGTCAAAGCGCTGCACGCGGCTAAGGATGGTCTCGGGAATCTTTTGCGGATCGGTGGTGCACAGGACAAACACCACGTGCTCGGGCGGCTCTTCTAGCGTCTTGAGCAGCGCGTTGAAGGCGGCCGTGGTAAGCATGTGCACCTCGTCGATAATGTACATCTTGTACGAGGCACGCACGGGCGCAAAGCTCACGCGGCTGATAATCTCGTCGCGCACGTTGTCAACACCGGTGCGACTGGCTGCGTCCAGCTCGTACACGTCGGGATGCTCGCCAGCGGCAATCATGCGGCACTGCTCGCAGGTGCCATCGGGAAGGTGTCCCTCGCCCTGCTCGCACATAAGAGCCTTGGCCAGCAGGCGCGCCATGGTGGTCTTGCCCGTTCCGCGCGGCCCGCAGAACAGGTACGCATGGCTTATGCGCCCCTCCATGATGGCATGCTCAAGCGTCTTGACCACATGACCTTGCCCCACTACATCAGAGAAGGTCTGCGGGCGATATTTTGTATACAGCGATTCCATCTCGCGCCTCCATGGCCGTTCGCATGAGCTTCAAGTATACGGCACCAGGCGGACGCAACTATGCGCAATCGCTCTTTGAATGCTGGGGTGATGCGGAACGCCTTCCGGGATAAGTGCTCCATTTGGAAAACTTATCCCGGAAGGCGTTCCGCATCACAGACAGAGAACAATTGTCGGTGCTTATTCGGGAAGCCCCTAA
>JAFWLX010000150.1 GCA_017510875.1 Atopobiaceae bacterium
ATCGTGGGACAAAAGGGGGCAGCCCCTTTCTGTTCCCTCATGTAGGAACAGAAAGGGGCTGCCCCCTTTTGTCCCATCACAACTTCCCTTCCTGGGCCAGATGACTCTCGTCCGCGGATAAGGGTAGACTTAACCCCAGCAAACCGTACGAGAAGTATCGTACCTACCAAACGGAGGCATCATGACAAAAGACGCTCCCAAGAGCGACGCGTCGCGCTTTGCGCAGCCCGATCCAAACCTGGCCGTGGGAACCACTCACAGCGGCTTTACCGTAACCTCCATCGAGCCTTTGCCCGAGTTCTCGGGCACCGCCTACATCATGCGTCACGATGCCACAGACGCTCGTCTTATGTGGCTGGCCATAGACGATGCCAACCGCTCGTTTGCCATTGCCTTCAAGACGCCTCCCGCAGATGATACGGGCGTCTTTCACATCATCGAGCACTCGGTTCTTTGCGGCTCCGACCGCTTTCCGGTAAAGGAGCCCTTTGTCAACCTGCTCAAGAGCTCGATGCAAACCTTCCTTAACGCAATGACCTACCCCGACAAGACGATCTACCCCGTCTCGTCCACCAACGTGACCGACCTTGAGAACCTCATGGACGTCTACCTTGACGCCGTGCTGCACCCTGCCATCTACCACCGCAAGTGCATCTTTGAACAGGAGGGCTGGCATCTTGAGACCGAGGGCCCTGACGCACCTCTCGCCTACAATGGAGTCGTGTTCAATGAGATGAAGGGTGCGCTTTCAAATCCGGACGAGATATCGTTCATGCACATGCAGCGCGACCTCTTTCCCGATACGCCCTACCAGTTTGAGAGCGGCGGTGACCCGCGCGCCATTCCGCAGCTTACCTACGAGGGCTTCCTCGATCACCATGCGCGCCACTACAGCCTTCCCAACAGCTACACCATCCTTTACGGAGACCTTGACATAGAGCGCGAGCTGGCCTTTGTGAACAGCCGCTTTGAGGAGGCCACGCAGCGCAAGGTAGGCGCACCAAACCCCCTGCCCCTACAAGCCCCGCACGTCTCACCAATGCGTAGGGTAGAGATGGCCACGGCGCCCGAAAACGCCTCGGTCACGCTGGCGTATGTGGTGGGCACCGCGCAAGACCGCGAGCGCACGTTGGCAACCGATGTTTTGCTTGACGCCCTGGCCGGCTCAAACGAGGCGCCGCTCAAGCGCGCAGTCCTTGACGCCGAACTTGGTGACGACTTCCAAGCGGCCCTGGTTGACGGCCTTCTGCAGCCGCAGGTGTTCTTTACGCTCAAGGGCGCAAAGCCCGAGGTGGGCGAGCAGTTCAAGCAGCTGGTGCAGCAGACCTGCGCCAACCTTGTGGCTAACGGCATTGACAAGGAGCGACTCTCGGCCTCGCTCTCGCAGGCGGAGTTCAACCTACGCGAGAACGACTGGGGCAGCACGTACTCGGACGGCGTCATGCTCTCGATACTGGCCCTCTCAAGCTGGCTCTACGACGACAGCCGCCCCGTTGACTACCTGCGCTACGAGCGCGAGCTTGCCCACATGCGCGACGGTTTGGAGCACGGCTACTTTGAACAGCTGCTTGACAGCGTGATCTGCAAGAGCGAGCACTGCGCCGCCATCGAGCTGGTGCCCGTTGAAGAGGGCGATGCTGCCGAGGAGCAGGCCGAGCTCGAGCAGCTACGCGCAGGCATGAGCGACGCCGACGTGAAGGCCATCATGGACGAGGTAGAGGCCCTACGCGAGGAGCAGGAGCGTCCGGATGCTCCCGAGGACCTTGCCAAGCTCCCCCGCCTCTCGATTGACGACATTGGCGAGGCCCCCAAGGAAACGCCGGCACATCGCGCCAAGGCACCGCTCCCCTGTCTTGCCCACGACCTTGACACGCACGGAATCGTATATGCATACCAGTACTTTGACCTGCGTCGTCTTACCTTTGAGGACCTTCCCTACGTGGGACTTCTCACCGACCTTCTGGGCAAGCTTGACACCAAGCGCCTAAGCGCCGCCCGCCTTGACACGGTGGTCGAGGAGAACCTGGGCTCGCTGAGCTTCTTCATCGAGATGTATGGCCGTGACGAGGACCCCTTCCACGTGCAGCCTATGCTTGTGGTTGGCGCCAGCTCGCTTGTCGAGAAGGTCGAGGCACTGGCCACCCTTCCCGCCGAAGTCTGGTCGACCACGCTCTTTGACGACACAGACAGGATTCTTGACATCTTGCAGCAAAGGCGCGTATCCATGGAGCAGCGCTACCTGAGCGCCGGACACAGCTGCGCAATCGCGCGGCTGGCCACTTACTTCAGCCGTCCTCAGATTGCCCTTGAGGCCATGACAGGCGTTGACTACTACCTGTTTATCAAAGACCTGCTTGCCAACTGGGACGAGCGGGCAGCGGAGCTTCCTAGCCGCCTGTCAGAGCTGGCCGGACGCATCTTTACCACCGACGAGGTGCTGGTGAGCATCACCTGTCCAGAAGCCGACCGTACGCGTTACTGGGAGGCAGCTGGCACCCTTGGGCTGCCCACCGCAGGCAGCGAGGCCTGCAAGCACCGGCTGGTGACGCCCGAGCCCTGTGTGCGCAACGAGGCCTTTGTCACTCCCGCCAACGTATGCTTTGTCGCCGAAGGACAGCCCAAGAGCAGCCTCGATGTGGGCAACGAGGGCGACTGGAGCATTGCCACACGCGCGCTCTCATACGATTACCTGTGGAACGAGGTGCGCGTGAAGGGCGGTGCCTACGGCTGCGGCTTCAGGCGTCCCACCTCGGGGCTCACGCAATTCTGGAGCTACCGCGACCCAGCCGTTGATCCCACGGTGGCACGCTACGAGCAGTCGGCCGCATGGATTGAGGGATGGGACCCAAGCGAGGAAGACCTTACGGGATACATCGTGTCAGTGGTGGCAGGACATGACGCACCGCTCAAACCGCGCCTTCTGGCACGGCGCCAGGACAGCCTTGTGCTTGCCGGACGCCCCGAGGGCTATCGCGACAAGATTCGCGCGCAAAAGCTGGCGGTAACGCCCGAGCGCGTGCGCGCCCTGGCCCCCACCCTGGCGCAACTGTCAACCAACCACGCCTTCTGCGTCTTTGGTGGCCGAAATCAGATAGAGTCCAGCAACCTTGACCTAAAGGTCATCGACCTCATGGGTTAGCTTACGGCGAGCGCGGCAAGGGGCCACGGCTAAGGGGCC
>JAFWLX010000151.1 GCA_017510875.1 Atopobiaceae bacterium
CGGCGACCCTCGGGACGACTCTGAGGCTGCTCCGCCCGTCGGCGCGGCGCTTAGCGAGGACTGTCTGAGCATCCTTTCGGGGCGTTGCCCCGAAAGGATGCGAGTTCCGCAGCTGCCGCGTCGTAAGGGCGGAGCGTGAGCCGAAGCGGAGTCCCGAGGGTCGCCGTCCGGCTGGCCCGTGAGGGGCTGCGTCTCCCGGGGACCTTTCTGCTACAGTCCCCGTCGCTCTGTTACGCGCTACTCGTTTCCCTTTCCTAGGGCAAGGGAGTCCACGCGAGGAAGCAGCTCGTGAATGATGCCGCCATACAGCTCGTAGGTGCGCCGTGCCAGGTCCGGATCAATGTCCTTGTGGCGCAGCGGGCGACCCATAAGGCGCATGGCGCTCATCAAGCGGACCTTGTCCTCAACGGTGCGCAGCTCTTCTTCTGCGGCACCTGGCAACCGCTTGCGCAGGATAAGGTCCCACAGACGGCACGACTCCTCGTACGAAATGCCGAGGAACTTCTCTACGTTCTGCGGATCGAGCAGACCACGCCCCACGTAGGTGCTGTAGGCCGTGATCAGGTCAAAGATGCTGTCACCATGCGAGAGCGTGTCCATGTCTATGATGAGCGGCTCGCCATTTTGCACCATCACGTTGCCCATGTGGAAGTCGCCGTGCACCATATAGGGAACATCGGGTATGGCGGCTATCAGCGAGCGTAAGGCGTCATAGCTCTCATCATCCAATACGCCTTCCAAGATGCCAACCCAATTTAGTGTTGCCACACGCGCTGAGGGCATAAGAACCGTGTCAACCACAGTCTCGGACATCTGTATGAGCAGGTCGGCCATTTCTTGTGCCACGCGCTCGACATCCCAGATGCCGCGAACCAGCAGGTCGCCCATAGTATCGGCATTGAGCAGCTCGAATACCGAGCCATACCCCTCCCCCACGCGCACGACCTCAAACGAGATGGCCGTAGGGATGCCCGCCACAAAGGCGGCCTTTGCCAGCTCGCGCTCGCGATTGATATCGTCAAGCGAGTCGGGATCGCGGTAGGCCTTGCACACCGTCTCGGGATCAAGGCGATAAAGAACGCCCTTGGCACCCTGGCCAATGATGGGGCAGCCCTCAACCGAGACTCGGCGGTAACCCTTCTGCACGTCCATCATCATGGTGAAGCCCGTCATGTCAAAGACCTCGTATACCTCGGGCGTCACATTTATCACGCTGAGGTCAGCTACCGCCTTGAGCAGGCGAATCACCACACGCAGTCCCGCGCTCGAGATGTATTCAAGGTCGCTGCAATCAAGCACTATAGGCGCATCGGGATGTGCGTCATGCGCAGCAAAGAGCTCCTTCTCCACTTCTGGCGCGTTCTTGGCGTCAATATGGCCATTGAGCGCAATGGTAAGGACCTTTCCGTCAAAGCTTGGCTCAACCAAATTCATGATAAGACTCCCTCAAAGACGACATGAATCAGCTGGGAAAACTCCTGCCATGCGGCCTCGTTGCGCAGCTCCGAGCAGAGCTCGGCAACGGTGACGTAGTACCACGCCTGCTGCGCCGCATCGCGCATGTGAAAGTCCTCCCAAAGCAGCTCGCCGCGCTCACGATACGCACGATAGAACGAGCGCATGTTGGCCAGCTTGTCCGAGAGCCACAAGATCTTCTCTTCGCGCCCTGCCTTTGCGAGCCTGGCCAACGACTCTTCCTTGCGCACACGCCACGACTGCTCGGGCGGCACATCTTTCATCTTGTCCTCGGTCTCAACGTCTACCAGCGAGGCTATCCGCGGACCAAAGCGCTCCTCTATATCGCTGAGCGTGTGGGGCGTATCCTCTACCACATCGTGCAGCATTGCGGCAGAAAGCACGTCAATGTCATTTGTCATAGTGGCGGCAATCGTGGCTACTTCCATAGGGTGCAGGATAAAGGGGATGTGATCAAGTTTGCGGACCATGCCCTTGTGCGCATCAATGGCAAAGTGGAGCACATCGTTGTAGAGCTCTGTTGCGTCATCTTGGGACATCGAACTAATCCTCTCAGAAAGCTTTTGTGATACGAAAGATGTTGTTCCCATCCTTATACTCGTAACTCAAGCTATCCATTGTGTGTTTGACAAGAAAAATACCAAGGCCACCCACCTCGCGCTCCTCTGCCGAGAGGGTTACATCGGGCTCTTTGGCAGTCAGGGGATCATAAGGCTTGCCGCAGTCGATGAAGGTGATCACCACGGCGCGGGGGTTCTCACAGGGCTCAACACGCACGGTTGCATAGCCAACAGAGGGATTGTAGGCATAGTTTGCTATGTTGGCAAACATCTCGTCAACGACAAGGTCAATCTGCGCCCGCACGCCCAAGGGGCAGGAAAGCACCTTAAGCTCGGCGTTGACAAAATTGGTCACCGCCTCGATATTGTCGAGCGTGGCCTCGCACGTCATTTCTTTCAAGCGCCCTCCTCGCCTCTAGCAGCAGCTCCTTGCTGCAAGTATCCATAGTATCGCATGTGCAGAAACGGTGCATCTATGGGGGCCGCAGCGGAGGGGGACTTGGGGGTGGCGCCCTCAGGGTCCAGCCGGACGGCTACCCTCGGGACTCCGGCTTCGGCTCACGCTCCGCCCTTACGACGCGGCAGCTGCGGAACTCGCGCCCCTTCGGGGCGCTCAAACCGGTCCTCGCTAAGCGCCGCGCCGACGGGCGGAGCAGCCTCAGAGTCGTCCCGAGGGTAG
>JAFWLX010000152.1 GCA_017510875.1 Atopobiaceae bacterium
CACCTGCTGCATCTCGTCCACCACAAGCTCAAGAGTGCGGCCTTGCCATCGCCTAAGCACCTTTGGAAGAGATGGCGTCGCGCAAAAGGCGCACGTTCCGGAACAACCCCTAGAAGCCTGCATGTTTACGGCACAGCCCAACCTTGCGTATTGTTCCAGGTGAGGCCGATACGGCACAGCCCACTCGTCGGGTCCGACAAACAGATTGGCGTCCGCATTATGCATCCTGCCCGTCGCCAGCTCCAAAAGCCGTGCTTCACCCTCGCCACGCAATAGAACGGTCCGTTTAGGCAGCAATCGTTGCGCCTCGTCGGGTGAGCACGTAACAAAGACACCTCCTGCCACAAGCAGCGCCTTTGGCCACCATGCACCCAGACGACTCATGATTCGCCGAGCATCTGGGACATCGGCAGACGTCATCAACGAGAGGCCAACGACCGTAGGCTCCGTGTCGCCAAGTTTGGAACGGATATCATCAAAGAACCCCGCGCGATGCTCCATGCGATATAGACGTCTGTCAAAAACATGAACGTCTGGGACTGCGTGGGCTTTTAGGTATCCAGCCAGTCGCTCTATGCCTAGTGGCTCGGCAAACTCAAGCTCGTCTCCCTCGCACAGAGGCCGTATGAGCACAACCGTCGGCATACTTACCCAGGTGTTTACGAGAGGCCAATACCCAGCTGGCTTCCCGCCGCATCAAGGAAGGCGCCCAAAGCCCCCAGATCTTTGTCCTCCTCCTTAGACGTGCCAGATTCCACGCGATCTTTATCCATCTCCTCAAGCTCGCGGAGCCGCTCTACAAGCTGGCCATACGAACCTTTACCATCAGTGGCGGTTCCCTGGGCAACATCGTAGAGCTCAAGATCTATATCGTCCCATAGTTGGTTGTACGCAAAGTCCTGCTCAACACTGCTACCGTCAACAAGGTCTATGGGGCTCATGTACTCAGCCTTCTTAATTGCCTGCTGAAGGACCTCTACCGTATCTGCAGCCGAGAATCCACAGGCCACGCCTGCAACCTGAGCATTAAGCACCACACCGGGCTCATTCGAGTACAAGAAGACGCAGGCGATGGCTTGAGTCAGCGCCTCTTCGGTCTTACCGGTCTGCAAAAGTGAGAGGACCAAGTTCACATTGGCACCCATGTGCGTAGGGGCCTCCTCAATGACCTTGCGATACTGCTCAACAGCCTGCTCATACTCACCTTTGCGGTAAGCCTGGTTTCCTTCGATAAAGTCACCATGTGCGGCAGCCACAAGATCGCCCTCGTTGGCATCCCAATCGGTCACCTGAGAACGACGGGCCTCCGCTATCTTGCGGCCCTCGTCTGCATAAGAGGTCATCTCGCTGGCATCGCGTGCCTCGCGCCCCTGAAAGCGCTTCTGCTGCGAGGCACTACCACAGGCCACGAGCGCCAGTACCAGCGAGGCGCCAAGCAGTGCAATAACCACTGAATAGAGCTTTCTCATGGCACACCCCCTAGTGAACAGGAACGCAGGCGCAGGGAGCACCACAGCTCACCATACCGCCTCCGCCCGTACCATAGTTACCCACGCAGGAGCAGGTAGAGTAGCCCACGCAGCTGCACACGCTCTCGCAGGTGCAAACATGCTCGCAGGTGCACACCACGTATGAGGTGGTGACGGTGTCGCAGCTGCAGTAGGCACCCATCACCTTTGAGATGTACTCCCCCCCGTCTGTGTCGTAGCCATCCACAAAGTAGGTCTTCATACCAGGCTTGAACACGCTCTCGCCATCCACAATGATCTCTATCTGCGGCTTGGGCAACGCCGTGTCGTCGCCTTCGGTCAACGCGCGATCGTTGTAGGTCTCACTGGCCATCTGGGGACCTCCTGTCAGCTCTCATGCCCGCAAGCGAGACAAAACGCGTCTCACGTGTCTCTAATGCACGCCTCGTGCATCCGTATCCGTACCTTGTGCATGCTCATCCTTGATCGCAGGCTTCCAGTCAAGCTTGCGCTGTATCTGGTTGAGCGTAAGGGCTCGACTAATCTGGCAGCGAACGCTGCCTTGATGCTCTTCTATGGGTATGCCATCAAGTACCTTGGCCGCACAGTCGCCTGCGCAATGCCAGCGGCAAAAGCAGTTGTCGCAAAAGTGAAAGTTGTGTACGCACAGGCCCGATAGCTCGTCAAGTTTGTCCTGGTCAAACACGAAGTCTCCCACTGCCTGGTCAAAACGGCCAAAGAAGAAGCGCTTGCTACGCGGGTCGCTTGCGTAGCTTACCTCGTAGCATGCCGTGACGTCACCTGTGGGGGTAACCGTAAAGCTGCCGCTGCTTACCTTGCAGAATGTATCCACGATCATGTCCTGGCGAGCGCCCGAGAACACAAGACGCACGCCACGCCGTTGGGCAACTTCCAACGCGGCAAGATAGTTGCGCGTGAAGTCCTGAGGGCTCGGCATGGTGTCAGTCGAAGTCTTGCAGCGCCCGCACTCCCACACCGGCTCAAAATGAAGCTGCTCGATGCCTGGGTAGTTATCGGCCACAAACTCGACAATCTGGGGCATGCTCTCAACCATAGCCGCAGTCACCGTAGTACGTATGCCAAAGTCAACGCCTGCCTCAACGAGGCGTCGCATAGTGTGATCAAGACGCGCAAATGAGCCAGCACCACTTGCCAGGGGACGATTGGCATCCTGATAGGCAGGAAGGCCATCAAACGAGATGTTGACCGAGTGGAAGTTGGCAATCAAAAAGTCGAGCTGCTCCTCGGTAAGCACTCCATTGGTGGCTGCATTAAAGACAGCCGGTACCTCCAAGCGCTCGGCAACGTCTTGTCCATACCACACGATCTTGCGAATAAGGTCATAGGCACAGAACGGCTCGCCATTACCATGGATGGACACAAGGAAATTACGAATGGGCTCCCCGGCATCCATGCGCTCCTTGGCATTGCGCGCAATAAGATCAATTGAGCGCTGCGCCACTTCAAGCGGCATGGTGGTAAGAGGCTCGCCATTGCCTCCGCCCTCACCGCCAAATGCGTAACAGTAACTGCAGCGCAGGTTGCAGTTGTTTGTGGGAAAGAGCGTCACCTGAACGGGGCGAAACCCCACCTCGTGCTGTGGATAGGCGCGTTGCTCAAAGAAGCCACGATCGCGCAGGGCAAAGACGACATCTTGCTCGTCTTGGGTCATACCGTCAAGAGTGCTGGGGTCTGATGCATAGGCTAGCGCCACCCTAACAGCCGAGTCATTTGCGCGAGCCATAAGGCGAGAGAGTGGCGCATAGAGGATGGGACCCTGCTCATCACGCAAGACAAAGAGCTCAGGAGGCGCAGGAGGCTGTGTGCGTTTGCAGTCCATGGCTTGGCTACTCGGGTATCTCGTAGAGGTTGACGAGCACGGTGTTTTGCAGGTACCCCGCCTGGCCTAGGGTGACAAAGAAAGAGGCTGCATCCGCAGGATTCACGACCCTGCCCATGAGGTCTTCGGCTTGGTTTGTTAGCTCGTCAATGGTACGTGACCCATCGGCCAACCCTATGAGCGCTGCACCAATAGGATTTACCGTAAAGAGTTCCCTGCCTTCATAGCATCCAAGAAGCTCTGTTGAACCCGGCCTCTCGACCAACTGGATTCCCGCTTGCATGACAGGCCCAACGGCATCCTCGGGGATGGATCCCCCAGCTGTCTCGAAGACAACTGAGCTTTCGTCTATCCCAGATGACGCACTTCTCGCGCCTGCAAAGCCAATGCCTGCCCCTGCAGTTATAATCGCGAGCCCAAATGCCCCTTTGACAAAGTCTCTCCTCTCCATAGGTACCCCCTCGCAAATGGTAGAGCCCTCGACAAGCACCCACAGGTTTTAGGTATCGTACCACGACTATCTATTGGCCAGACAGTCAAAGCCCTTTGGATTCGTGCCAGTGGATTGATTCGCGCTCGTGATACATTGGAACGCAGCAATCACGTAAAGTACCGCCAAAGGAGCAGGTATGGGCATCCTCATTCGTAACACCC
>JAFWLX010000153.1 GCA_017510875.1 Atopobiaceae bacterium
GCCGTCAGAAAGGGGCAACCGTATCATTGCGGTGATGTTGCGCCATTCATAACCCGAGCTCGAATCCTCCGGCACGTATTTCCAATACAGCTCTGCAACATCACTCCAGCGAGTAACAATTCCCGACAAATCGTAGGCAACCAAGAAGGTAACGCTCTCATCGTATGAGGGGCGATACAGCTTGAGATGGAGACAGTCATCCTGCTCGGTCAGCTCATACGTACCGGGGTCACCGCCCGTCCCCATCTCGAAGAGCTCCTCGCTACCAGAAGACACAACGCTGACACGCTGCACCTGCGCGTCAACCACTCCTCCGCGATAGTCTCCGCGCGGGATGTCCCAGTAGATGCCATTCGCAGCCCCATCAAAGGAGTAGGTGCGCTGCTCGACTACGCTCACCGAGCCGTCGGTGTTGATGGTCACATCCATCTGCACCGCCTCGACCTGGTATGAGACAGCAAGCGCAGCCTTCGGCATCGCAAGCACAAACAGAAGGGCCGACAGGACAACGATGCGCAGAACCTTCTTCATCTTGAAGCCTCGACAATCTTCAAAGCACGCGTCTACGTAGGTGAAACAGATGAAAGCAGGACGGCTCTATCGTCTCACAAAATCAAACGAGATGGACCACCGCGGGTGGCCGTACAATGAATTGGAAAGAATTGCACCATGGTGAAAGAAGGGTGCCGTGATTCTCCTCGTTCTCGCGCTGCTTGCCAGCTTCATCCCGTCCCTCCTATTGTTCTTCTACCTCAGAGGCAATCGAGGAGACGATCAGGACTATCGTGTCAACTGCCGCAAGTGTTTGATTGGCGGCGCTCTGTGCTCCTTTGGCGTCGTCCTCTTCTCTGCAGCAGCCAACCTCCTCTCATTCTTCCTCGGTTTTGAGAGCTCCTCCCCCATCATCAAGGAGGCGATTCATTCCTTCATCCTCGCCT
Organism: Atopobiaceae bacterium; assembly: GCA_017510875.1. Lineage (GTDB taxonomy): Bacteria > Actinomycetota > Coriobacteriia > Coriobacteriales > Atopobiaceae > UBA1367. The sequence goes on from JAFWLX010000153.1 coordinate 939, forward strand.
CCCTCTCTGAGGAGCTCATGAAGATGTGGCAGACAAATAAAGCCATCAATCGCGACCGAGCTCGCGTCAGCAAGCTCGACGTCGTTTCCTATGCAGCCATCGCCGGCCTTGGATTTGGAATGCTCGAAGACGTTGTGTTCATGTTCAGCACTAGCCCAGGACAGATCATCGTGCGTGGCATCACCATGAACCACGCGGCATTCGGCATGATCATGGGCCTTCTCCTTGCTAAGGGGCTCACTTCGGACAACAAGGTATTCTCTGCCCTTGCCTTGCTTGCCCCAACTCTCATCCACGGATACTACGATTTTGACCTCGGGCTCAACGACCTCGGCTACGAATGGGGCGGCTACGGAGCCCTCATTGTCACCGTTCTCGTGGTCATCTTCATGATCTACATGATCTTCTTCTACGTCCGCAAGGGTCGTAAGAATGAAGAGCTAACCGCCCCCATCTTCGCTAGCGAATCACCTAAGCTCGAGCTCTCAGAAGATGAGTATGCCGTATCCAACGTCTCTGCAATCGATGTGCCCGAGCCCAAAGCCCCCGCACACATGCGCCAATGAGACAGCTGATCTGGTCTTTGCCAATTTGTCCGGCATGACAGTGGGGGACGCAAAGTTGCGTCCCCCACTGCTCAATCAGGTCAAAACAGCTACCCGTACGGATCAGTTGAATCGCTCGATTACCTGCCGCCCTTGGAGCGAGAGGTCTGAATCATGCGGTTGATAGCGTTGACGTAGGCCTTTGCAGCCGAGACGATGATGTCGTTGTCTGCACCACGGCCCACATAGATCATTCCGTCATCTGCCGTCACGCGAACCGTAACCTCGCCGATGGCGTCGATTCCGCGCGTAATGGCTTTGACCGCAAATTCTGTCAGGTCGCCATGTACCGCAACGACGCGGTCAATCGCCTTGTAAGAGGCGTCAACAGGACCAGTACCCGTGGCGCTGACCACGTGCTTCACGCCAACCTCATCGGTAATGGTGGCAACGGCCGTCGGAACCAGCGGATCGCCACACTGAATCTGGAGGGCATTCAGCGTGTAGACCGCAGTGACGTCACGCTGGCGCTCCTGGATGATGGATTCGAGGTCCTCGTCGTAGACCTCCTTCTTCTGGTCTGCAACCTCAAGGAACAGCTGGTAGAGGTCCTCGAACTCCTCGTCGTTGAAAGCGTAACCAAGGTCAGTGAGGCGATGACGCAGGGCAGCTCACCCAGAGCGTGCGGAGAGGATGATCTCGGATCCGACGGCACCAACCTCAGCTGGGTCGATAATCTCGTAGGTCTCGCGCGCCTTGAGCACGCCATCCTGATGAATGCCCGAAGAGTGCGCAAACGCATTCGCTCCAACGATCGCCTTGTTAGCCTGTACGGTCATTCCGGTCACGCGGCTGAGGAGGCGGGAAGTGCGCACGAGCTCGGTCGTCCTGATATTCGTATGGGCATCCAGCTCTTCGCCATGCATGCGAATGGCCATAACAATCTCCTCGAGGGAGGCGTTGCCCGCCCGCTCGCCCAAGCCGTTGATAGTGCACTCGACCTGCGTCGCGCCAGCACGAACGCCCGCAAGGGAAAGCGCCGTAGCGAGACCAAGGTCATTGTGGGTATGGATAGCGAGCGTGACGCCATCGATGCCCTTCACCTCAGACTGGACGGTCTTGACCAGCTTCGTCCATTCCTCAGGCAAGCAGTATCCAGTTGTGTCTGCCAGGGAGACAACCGTCGCGCCAGCCTCGATGACCGCCTCGAGCACGCGCACGAGAAATGCCACGTCAGCACGACCGCTGTCCTCGGCATAGAACTCGACGTCGTCGACAAAGCTCTTCGCCAGCTTGACCCCGCGCACCGCGCGCTCGACACATTCGTCCTCGGTCATCCGAAGCTTTTCCTTCAGATGGATAGACGAGACGCCGATGCCCAGGTTGATGCGCGGGCGCTTTGCCGTCTTGAGTGCCTCGGCAGCGGACTCGA
>JAFWLX010000154.1 GCA_017510875.1 Atopobiaceae bacterium
CCGCCTCTCATATCGTCTGTCTGAGCGTTTTCCTTCGGGGCAGCGCCCCGATGGAAAACGCGAGTTCCGCAGCTGCCGCGCCCGAACGAGGAGCGCTTAGCCCGAGCGGTGTGCACAGCTTGTCCCTTGGCCCGCCCGTAGCCGCCCGTGGGACGTTCCGGTCACCGCTCAGTCTGCAACGATGGCGTGGACGCTGGGCAGCATGCGCAGGCTGCGCTCGAGGATGCCGGTCATCTGGGCAATGGCAACGCCGTAGTTGGTGAAGGGAACTCCCTGATCCTCGGCACTGCGCATGCGATTCTGCACGTCGCGGTCGGTGAGCATGCAGCCGCCGCAGTGCACCACCAGCGCATAGCGCGACAGGTCTTGGGGAAACTCTCGGCCCGAGCAGGTCTCTATCTGCAGCTCGCGGCCCGTATGCTCTCTTAGCCAGCGAGGAATCTTGGTTGTTCCGATGTCGTTGCACTGACGATGATGCGTGCAGCCCTCGGCCATGAGAACCACATCGCCATCCGACAGGCCTTCGATTGCTGCAACGCCTGCCACGGCTGTGCGCAAGAAGCCTTTATAGCGGGCCATCAGAATAGAGAACGAGGTAAGCGGCAGCTCTTCTGGAACAATGTCCTTTACCACCGCAAAGGCCTGGCTGTCGGTCACCACAAGCGCCGGCGGCGCAGAGAGGCTCTTAAGGGCCGAGGCAAGCTCCGTCTCGCGCGTGACCAGCGCAAACGCCGCACTGTCAAGTGCATCTCTGACGGCCATCTGCTGTGGCAAGATGAGCCTTCCCTTGGGCGCCGACTCGTCGATGGGACACACCAGCACCACCACATCACCCGGAGTAATAAGATCGCCCAGCAGACGATGGTCTGGGTTTGGCTTTGGCGCCAGCTTGCCCAACAGCTCCTTAAGCTCAAAGATTCCCTCCCCCGTCTTTGCGCTCACGTAGTGCTCATGCGCAGCTGGGCTGGGTCGGCTGGCAAGCAGGTCGCACTTGTTGAGCGCAATCACATAGGGAACCCTGCGGCTCTCAAAGAGCGAGACCAGCTGGCGATCAGTGTTGCCCAAGCCACGAGTTGCGTCCACCACCAATACGGCAATGTCGGTAAGGTCAAGAATCTGCTTGGTACGGCGCACGCGCTTCTCGCCCAGCTGGCCCACATCGTCAAAGCCCGGCGTGTCGATGATGACAACCGGGCCCAACGGCAGCAGCTCCATGGCCTTGCGCACCGGATCGGTGGTAGTGCCCGCCACATCCGAGACAACAGCCAAGTCCTGGCCGGTAACCGCATTCACCACGCTCGACTTGCCAGCGTTGCGACAACCAAAGAAACCAATGTGCACACGCTCGGCAGAAGGGGTGGCATTAAGGCTCATGGCAGCTCCTCTCAAATTGGTAGAAGAGACGCTAGACGGCGACGGTCCTCTCCTCGTCGATGAGGGCGACCTTGCGCCTGCGGTTGGCGTAGCGCTCGGCCGTAAGAGTGTCGGTTGTCATCCACGTCTTGACGATGGCCATGGCAAGCACGGGGCCAATGAGCTTTCCGCCAATGCAGAGCACGTTGGCGTCGTTGTGCTGGCGAGCCAGCTCGGCGCACACGGGATCCTGGCACACGCAGGCAAAGATGCCGCGGAACTTGTTGGCAATCATCGCGGAACCATAACCAACACCGTCAACAAAGATGCCGCGATCACACTCGCCTTTGGCGACGGCCATCGAGGCAGGATAGATGAAGTCAGAGAGGTCGCAGCCCTCCTCGTCATACGTTCCAAAGTCAACAACCTCGTGTCCTTCTGCCTCAAGCCACTCCTTGATCTCGTTCTTAAGGCGGGTTCCAGCGTGATCGTTTGCCATAGCAATCTTCATGGTAACCTCCAAACGCAAATGTTGAGCAAGAGATACATTTAGTGTAGTAGGCACAGTGATACTTGCCGGTGGCGTATCGGCACCCGGACGCATTTGATGGTGATGCGTGGGCCACAAGGTGACGCTCTGGGCCGTTTTGCCTAGAACGAGCTTTACGGCCAGGCGCTCGCAGCAATTCTGCCTCTGCAGCTTTGCTACCTAAGGCATTTCTGCAACCGCCGGTCGCATCTTTAGCTTTCTTGCAGCATCGTGCCTATCGTGTGTTTCGCAGTCAAGCGCGTGCTTCTGACCCAAACCGGGTATATTGGCAACTGTAGTCGCGCATGGGTGCGCGGCAGATCCGGCCAACCCTAACGGAAAGGGAAACCGCCATGAACAAGAAACTCATTACCACGCTTGCAGCTGTTGCTATGGCCTTCTCGCTTGCCGCCTGTGGCAACAGCGCAAAACCCGCAACCGAGGACACCGAAGCCACCACGCAAACCACTACCACCACCGATGCCGCCAATGTCGAGGAAGACGGCCAGAACCCCGTAATGAACTTCATTGGCCCGTACGTGTGCGACCGCGCCACCGTCTTTGTCGAGTGCACCGGCAAGGAGGACGCAAAGATCACCGTCACCTGGGCCGACAGCGCCATTGAGCAGTCGGAATGGACCATGTCCGGCACCCTTAACACCACGGACCTCACCGTTGACTACACCAACGGCGTCCTCACGCGTCGCACCTTTGGCGAGGACGGCACCGTGCAGGAAGAGACGCAGGTGTACACCGACGGCACCGGACGCTTCACCTTTACCCAGGACGGCAAGCTTACCTGGGATGACGGCAAAGACCATGTGGCTGACGGCTTGGTATTTGAGTGGACCAATCCCAACGTTCAGACCACCCAGGAGTAAACCCCTAGTTTCCAATCCATCAAACTCGTCCCTCCTTGTTGAGAGAGTGCGAACCGCCGCTCGCACTCTCTCTTCTTTTGTGAGGCTCCAGCGAGAGGCACGGAAGGGCGCGCAATACGAACTCCGCTACAATGAGAGGCGAATCCGCTTGCAGCGCACACAGGGAGCACGCCATGGCAATCACACGCAGAGACGCACTCTTGCTCATGACCTCAACTATGGGAGCGGCAGCCCTTACGGCCTGCAGGCAGGCAAGCGCCCCAACCGAGCAGCCTGCGACTGAGACCACCAAGAAGGCCACGGTGGAGCCCAGTGCTCAAGAACCTCTTACTCCCTCGGATGACGTCTCGCTCCGCATTACGCAGGCACGTCATAATACGCGTGGCAACTCAGACCCCTTTGAGCCGTTTGCGCTGCTGCACATCTCTGACGTTCATGGA
>JAFWLX010000155.1 GCA_017510875.1 Atopobiaceae bacterium
CTCGATGGTGGCATACTCCCAATTCGATTTGTTGCGCACCACGCTGTCCTCAAGGTGCTGGTCGTAGCGCTTGACCAGTACGTGGTCGTAGGCGTTCTCGTACACAATGACGTTGCAGTCAAGCGGCCACATAAACTCGCAGATCTCGCCAATGTAGTCACGACTCAGCAGCATGATGTGCTCGATGCCCTCGTGGTCCTTGTCCCAGAGGTCACCGCCGTTCATGCCAATGGCCATGTCAAACTCAAAGGAAAGTCCCCACTCCTTTGCTTTGTCAAGCGAGCGGTGATCAAGGGGGCGCCCCGACGCCGTTCCAAAGAGGATGCCCCTCTCGTGCAGACGTTCAAGCGCCTCGAGCGTCTTGGGCATGGGCTTCGATCCCTTTACGTTGATGGTGCCGTCCACGTCGGCTACCACTGCAGTGACCTTCTCAATCATGACGTCCCCCTCATGTCCTCATGTCAGAATGCCTGTTGGTACCATCCTAATGCAAGAGGCATAACCAAGGGAGAAACTGCAGGTAAGCGGTCGTGTTTGCCCCGTATCACGAGCGCGTGGGCTGTTGGCACGTATCACTTGGATATTGGACGATGTCGGTTATTGCATGAAGCGGTCAAGGGCCTCTAATCCTGCACCCAGGCGCTCGGGTATGTGTTGCAGATGATTGCCGGGGACCATGCAGAAATCCACCGTGGCGCCGTGGGCTTTAAGGATGTCCTCACAGGCAGTCATCCGTTCTTGTACGGTCTTGAGTATGGGGCGTGCAGCCCTGCGCTCTTTGATGCCCAACGAGAGGTAGGCGTATCTACCTGACAGATCGAAGTCGAGCGCTTGCAGGTGCTCTACCCAGCCCTCGTACCATACCGAGCCAGAAAGACAGGCACAGGCATAGAACACATCTGCGTGTACAAGTGCATACATTGCAAACAGCCCACCCAGCGAGTACCCGCAGATTGCGCGTGCAGCGGGAAAAAGACCGCTTTCTCTTTCTATAGAGGATATTGTCCCGTTAACCAGCTCTTTCAATGTAAGCAAGGCTTCTCCGCCAAAGTCTGGCTCCCCGCGATACAGTCCCGCTGCAGGCCATGGCGTAAGGGCGTCGTTCCAGTTGTGCACGGGCAGCGTAATAATGTTGGTATGGCGGGGCTCAGCAAATGGCGTCACCTCAAAGGGATGCTCGGGCGAGTCGATGACATAGATTGCAGGGGCATGCACCCCACCGTCGCCAGGAAAGAAACGGTAATGCCTGGCGTCCACGTATCCCATACCCATCCTCCATACACGCGTAGGAGCAGGTCAATTCTTTAGCAGTATACCGCGCATGCCGTAAAGGCTCCGGCAGTTCACCGGGGGCCGATTAAGACCGATATCTCTGCCGAAAGTAGTGTTGACTATACGTCAAAGACCGGTCCCTTTGCGCCCCGTTTCGCGACAAATGACCTGTCCTCTTGCTGCAAGGCCCGGGAGTTGCCCCCGTGCAGCAAATTGGTCACGGAATCGTGACCAATAGCCCGTTCAAAAGCGATTGCTCTGGCCTGGCGATGGCTGCTCTCATACCAAAGCAGCCCTGACACCAACTTTCGGCTCACGATTCGGACAACATCAAAACATACGGCTTTTCTGTCACGATTTAGTGACAAATTAGCTACTCAAAAGCGACTGCTTTGGCGCAACAACTTTTGAGCAGCGAATCTGTCACGAAATGGTGACAGAAAAGCCGTATGTTTTGATGTTGCCATACAGCGGTTCTGGGAAGGGGGATACACGCATGATTGGGCAGTTAAAACAAGGCCGTTGTTGGCTGCGCGGCCATATTGCGTCCCCGGCTCATGGTGGTCTTGGCTTGGCATTCGCTATGATTGAGAGTGCAGGTGCACGCAAGAGCAAAAGGAGACAGAGGCATGACCGAGCGAGAACTCTCTGAGCTGATGTTGCAGATGACACTGGACGAGAAGGTGGGCCAGCTCGTTCAGCTCGATGGCAGTTGGTTTTCTAGGAGTGGCTCGTCCGATGGCTCTGCCTCGGCACTGGGTGTAAAGGCGGAGGACCGCATCATCTGTGGCAGCGTGTTTGGCGTGCAGGATCCTGCCGAGGTGCACCGCATCCAGGACATCTACCTGGCGCACAGCCGCCTTAAGGTGCCCCTGCTCTTTGCGGGACCGGTCTCGTCCGGCCATCACGTGTGCTACCCGGCTCCCATTGGCCTGGGATGCGCATGGGATACTGACCTCGTGCGCAGGGCATACAAGCGTATTGGGCAAGAAGTTGCAGCTAATGGCATTATGGTCGCTCATTTGTTGGAAGGTGACACGTCAGATGGAACATCTGTCGCTTGCACAGAGACCTCCCTGGGTGGCGAGGATAACCTTCTGTCCTCGCGTTATATGGCGGCAGCTGTCGAGGGCATACAGGAAGGGCTTGCCGAAGGCAAAGGCGTGGCAGCATGTGTGCCGTTGGTGGCCGGCCTGGGACAAAGCGCAAACGCGAGCGAGCGGGTTGTTTGCCAGAACATGCTTGCAAGCGCCCAAAGTGCCGTGAAGGCAGGCTGCAAGATGGTCTCTTCCACCTCAGCGGTGGTAAACGGTGTCCCAGCAGTGGCAAACAGCTGGCTGCTGACCGAGGTGCTACGCGACGAGTGGCGCTTTGACGGCCTGATTGCCTCAGCGCAAACCGAGATTGCCCATCTGATTGACCATGTGGCCAAAGACCTGTCCGACGCAACGCAGCAGGCGTTTGGGGCAGGTCTTGACATTGACAGGAGGTCGGGCTGTTACCTGCGCAATCTTGCTCCGCTCGTGCGCAGCGGCGCCATAGAGGAGCGCCTGGTGGACGAGGCCTGCTGGCGCGTGCTCAGCCTTAAGAACAAGCTGGGGCTCTTTGAGAATCCCTATCACGGCTGCTCGGTAGAGGACGCGTTCCTGTTTGACGAGAGTCCCGAGCGCGTGGCCTTGGTGCGCGAGGTAGCCGCACAAACGCTCGTGCTGTTGCAGAACAACAATGACCTGTTGCCCCTTGCAACGGGGGAGGAGGCGCCCCGTGTGGTGCTGGCTGGTCCCTATGCCGACAACAACGATTTGGTGGGGAAAGCTGCCACGCAGGCCGACGTCACACGCATACCGACGATGCGCGAGGTGCTCGAGGAGCTTCTGGGCGAGGATGGGCTAAGGTACGTGAGCGGTGGAAGGCTGTTTGACGAGCCCGAGGACGAGGACATAGCCGACGTCAAGGTTTCCCCTGAGGAAGAAATAGAGGCGCCGGAGGAAGAAGCCCTCGCTGATGGTGTGGATGCGCCGGAAGCTGCTGATGATGCGCCCGAGGTCGAAGCTGACGCGGGCGATGAGGGCGCGGAGGCAGACGAGCCTGAAAGCGAGAAGACCGACGCACCTGATGAACAGCAAGACACCCAACCGCTGCAAAATACCAGCGAGACAGATGAGGCATCAGAGCCCGATTCAGAACAAGTTGCCGAGCCAGAGCCAGCCCCCAAAGAAGAGGTGGTACTCCTTTGCCTGGGCGAGGATCAGACAAGCGAGCATAACGACCCCGACAAGCCCCTTGTGCTTCCCGACGAGCAGATGGAGCTGCTGCGCTGCGCGTACGAGCATGGAGCAAAGACGGTGGTGGTGCTCTTTGGCAGTGCTCCGTTTGCACTGGCAGATGTCGTCGCTTATGCCGATGCCGTGATAGAGGCCTGGTGGCCGGGCACGGCAGGCGCGCAAGCGCTGGTAGACGTGCTCTTTGGCGCCGTGAGTCCCACGGCTCGTCTGACTGTGGGCTTGCCAAAAGACGCCTCGCAGCTCTCCGCTCCCTACCAGGACCGCGTTGCGCTTACCGATCAGGGCACGCTCTTCCCCTTTGGCTATGGCCTTTCGTACCATACGGCCGAACTCTCTGACTTCGAGCTCTCGCATGAGGTGCTTACACCGGGAGGCCCCATTACGGCGGAGGTCATGCTCACCAACACAAGCGACGTAGGGGGAACCGAGACCGTCCAACTCTACCTGCGCGATGTGGTGGGATCAGTCGTGCGTCCGGCCAAGGAGCTCAAGGGCTTCAAGAAGGTGACGCTCAAGCCGCGGGAGAGCAAGCGCGTGGTGTTTGTCATCACCGAGGAGATGCTGCGCTTCTGGCGGCGCGACTGCACGTATGGCTCAGAGGCAGGAGAGTTCCGCGCCATGGTTGGCCTTAACAGCAAAGACGTGCTCGAGCTCCCCTTCTGGCTCCAGAAGTAGGGTTATAGGTTACTGCTCACGGGCAGGTTAGGGCGGAGCAGCCTCAGAGGCGCCACGAGGGTCACCGCCCCGGCCCGCCCGCGAGCAGTAACGATTACTGTCCAGTCTGCTGCTTGTTGATCCTTTTGCCGAGCGGGCTGTCTTTGTCCAGAAGGGACGTAACCTCAAACGACTCGTTGGGGTCTGCGGGAACAGCGGACTTCTTTACGCTGGCAGGAATCTTGACTTCAGCGGAGTCAACCGTGCCGTACCCATCAAAGAGCAGGTCGCAGTCGGCGCGTATGGTCACGGGGATATGCCCAATCAGGCTGCCGTCGTAGGGCAGCGTAAGGTCTGTTGCCACCGAGCGCAGCAAGCAGTCCTCGGTGAAGTTTGCGCTTACCTTGTCGCCCTCAGGCGCGTCGAGGGTCTTCTCAACATTGATGTCAAGCTCCTCGAAGAGCTTTGGGTTGTTAGTTGCCTCGGGCAGGGTTTCAAAGATGGTGGTTGCGGGCACGGTGAGCTCGTAGCATACGCTGCTGTCTGACGAGAGCGACACCCGGCTAAAGTCGGCAGCCGAGAGCAGCTTGGTTATGCTAGCGATATCAAAGACCATATCAAACGTGCGGCTTGTCCATGCGGTGGCATCGCCCCCACGCTTGGCCGTGTAGAGCACAAGGGAGTCGTCAAGCTGCTCAAGGTAGTACTCCACCGTGATGTCTGGGCTGTCAAGCGCACTGAGGTCCGCGGTCACCGTGCCGTGCGCCGCACCACCGGCGGCATCCACGGCGACGGTAACAGGTACCACCTGGCGTACCCCCAGCATCGAGACTCCCAGGTCAACACCACCGCTTGCATGGAAGTTGTCGTTTACGGGATTAGCCGCATAGTGCACAAGGAGCCCCTCTGTGGTGGCGGGCTTTATCATCTGCGCGCAGCCCACAAGCCCAAACGCAACCACTAAGCTAGCCAGCACCAGTCGAACAAGCGCCGCCGTGCGTGTGTTCCTCGCGCACCAAAAAGTGTCCTGCTCCCATGTTGCATCTTGCTGCATATTCAAGCCCATCTGCCAAACTGATTGGCCACACCGGCAATCAATAACGACTAATTAGAGACAGAAAGGGGCTGCCCCCTTCTGTCC
>JAFWLX010000156.1 GCA_017510875.1 Atopobiaceae bacterium
GACAGTCCATGCTCTTTAATACTGTCTACCAAGAGCAAAAGAATCTCATCGAGCATCATGTCTCCCTCTGTACAAATGGCCTCATCAACGATGCTCGCACAGCCAAGGACCAGGCGGTAACAAAGCTTGAACTTGTCCTCCTCCAGCAGAAACTGCTGACGGTTGCGCTGCTGCTGGTCGTTCTCGTTTTGGCAACAGAAATGCTCCTGTTGGTGCTTCGGCCAATCCGGCACTACATCGAGTCAAACAAGGAGGACAAGCCTCTCGTTGCGGAAGGTGCTTATGACTTACGCTACCTTGCGGAAGCATACAACGAGATGTACGAGGAGAATCGCATCCGCAGGGAACGGCTGCAGCACGCCGCTGAACATGATCCCTTGACCGGCCTTTACAATCGCGGCGCCTACGACGTGCTCATCGAGGACAACACCAAGGACATCGCACTCCTGTTGATTGACATTGACCACTTTAAAGAGGTCAACGACACCTATGGACACGCAGTAGGCGATGAGGTACTCAAAAAGGTTGCCCGCCTCTTGAGCAGCACCTTCCGCGCCACCGACTATCCGTGTCGCATTGGGGGTGACGAATTCGCCGTCATCATGACTGGGGTTGACTCAAACCTCTCCCTCATCGTCGAAGATAAGATTGCCCAGGTGACAGACGCCCTTCGAGAGCCCGAAGGAGAGATTCCCGGATTGACGCTTTCGATTGGCATCGCATTCAGCGATGAGCTTGAGGGGTCCGATGCAGCTCCGACGACCTTTAAAGCAGCGGATCAGGCATTGTACGTCGTCAAAGAACGCGGCCGCAACGGACATCTCTTCTACCACGAGATTGCTGGCTAGCAAGCACGATACCTCACATAAGTGGAGGTTCTACTATTTGTTAGATTAATCTAACTTTAACAATGTCGCGCTTGATTTCATGGTTTGAATTAGTAAACTAAGGTTAACTTCTTGAGAGGAACCTCTCCTCCTCGCTTGAAGCGGGCTATGCCCCAATCTCGAGGGCGCGCACCTTCCCCCCAGGGTGCGTGCCCTGTTCTTTTCTGCAACAGATACAGGTAAGCGTCAACTTGGACTAGTGCAACAACTCGCTTGCCAAGGTCGAGCCCAGGATAAACGCTGCACCCAACATGCCCATGGGCGTCAACGCCTCGCCGAGCACCACAGCGGAAGCAACAAGTGCCACGAGAGGGTCGACATACCCGAGGATTGCCACCTTCTGCGCTGGCAAGTCATCCATCGAACCAAACCAAAGCACGAAGGCGATTCCCGTGTGCACCACCCCGACCACCAACAGCAAGAGTAACCCGAGAGCATCAAGGGTGACGGATGCCAAGCTAGTTGTAATGGCCACATAGGGAATCAAAAAGATGCCCGCAACTGCCAGCTGCACAATGGTCGTGGTGTACGAATCAACATCGCCCAAGAACTGCCCGAGCACGATAACTGATGCGTAGAAGGACGCGGCGATCAGCCCCAAGCAGACGCCGCGGAGCGTCACTCCCGCCGCAGCATCAGGTTCGAGAACACCTGAGACCAGCACCATTCCTACCACGGCGAGCGCCAAGCAGAGCAAACGGCCCTTTGTCAAATGCTCGCCGTGCACAACCGGCGAAACCAGCATCACGAAGACAGGAGCCATCTCATACGCAAGCTCTGCAGTCGGAAGTGTCGTGTATCGGTATGCCTCAAAGAGAAACACCCAGTTCAACGTCAAGAAGATGCCGGACAAGACCAGCAAGAACCGCATCCGCAAATCAGACGGTATCGCGACACGCCTTCCTGTCATCCGAACGAATGCCACAAGAAACGACGAACCCAGCACTCCCCTTGTCAGAGACAGGGCCGCCGAGGGCAGACCGATTCTTCTCACGAAGATGCCAAGCGTCCCGAAGATCGTGAGAGCGGTCACAAGCTTGATTGTTGCACGAGTCTCATCACTCATGTTCAAGGTCCCTCTTCGAAAGAATGGAGAGGCCGCATCCTCCCCAAGCACCTTTGGCAGCTTCCTGACGAAAGCACATCGTATCACCTTGCTGAAGTGTTCTCAGCCATAACTGGCTCAGTAGACCCCTTCAAACGAGACGAAAAGTCGCGTAACATGGATAGACTGCCTTTGGGCGCGCCGCGCCCTCCGAAGGACACGGGGAGACCATGGACGAGACGTTCCAAGAAGAGCAGCATCACCTCAGCGAGACCTACGCCACGCTCATTGACATGCGTGACCGCCTGAGCGAGGAGCTCGAGGTCAAGCACAAGGGCATTGCCCAAGACCTCATCGACATGAGCGAGGAGGTCTCACTCGACTTCGTCGGTGCTGATGAGACCATGGAGACGCTCGCCGCGATCGAGACGCTTAACAGCGTCATCGACACGTACAACCAGTACCATGACTACACCGTCGACAAGGTACGACGCATCCTGCTCTTGCTCATGCAGCCCTATTTTGCCAAGGTGCGTCTGCAAATGCGGCCCGGACGGCCAGCGCGCGATGTCTACATCGGCGCTGCGGGCGTCACCGATGACAACAAGCGACCGCTCATCGTGGATTGGCGCAGCCCTGTCGCGGAGACCTATTACAACCAGGAGATGGGTGAGACCTCCTACACGGTAGATGGGAAAGTCCGCACCGTCCAGCTGGAGCTTCGGCGTCAGTTTGACATCACGCGTGACAAGCTCAACATGTATTTTGACACCACCGTAGCCATTCAGGACTCACTGTTGCTCGGGGCACTCAAGCGCCACCATACCGAGAAGCTCCAGGCTATCACGGCAACCATTCAGCGCGAGCAGAACCAAGTCATACGCCATGACGACGTTCCGGCGCTCCTAGTCAACGGAATCGCGGGCAGCGGCAAGACCTCCGTCATGCTCCAGCGCATCGCATTTCTGCTGTATCGCCAGCGAGAGACCCTCTCGCCCAGCCAGGTCTACCTCTTCACGCCCAACTCAGTCTTCGAGAGCTATATCGACCACGTGCTCCCCTCGCTCGGTGAGGCCAACCCACAGACCTTCACGTGGTCAAGCTTTATGCGCACGCACGGCCTCTCGGAGCGATCTGACGGGGCGACAACCAATGCGGAGGACCTCCGTCATCTCGAGTCAATCGTAGGCGATCTCACCCTTGAGGAGGATGACCTTCGCGGCATCTCTGTTGATTGCGTCGCGTTGCTCAAGCCCGCCCAGGTTAAGCAGTCGGTAAACAAGTTCTCGCGCTTCCCCGTTGGCCCACGCTTTGCCGCCCTCGTCAAGGATTACCTCCACGAGAAGCTCGAACGGCGTTTTGCGCAGATGGCCAAGGACGACGAGCTGCAGGAGGAGCTGCTGGGGCTTGACCTTGACGAACAGGTGGAGATATTCGGGCGCACGGTGGACGCGGTGGACGAGGAGGACCTCGTCTCGTACACCGAGCAGTACGCACACTA
>JAFWLX010000157.1 GCA_017510875.1 Atopobiaceae bacterium
CCTGCAGACCTGAGTAAGAGCATCATCTGCGTGTACAGCAACGATGGGCCCTGCATGGCTCCCGAGGTCATGCCTGTTGACAGCCGTGAGGTGCTAGGGCCAAAGCTCAAGCGTCTTGTGCCTACCTACAGCGTTGTTGGCATGATCTTCTCGAACCCCGATGACCAGCGCATCATAGTTGGTAGTAGCGGCATTGGCATTGGGCAGCACGATTCGGCCACGTGGAAGTTTACGCCTAGGGGCATGAAGGAAGAGCCTAAGCTTCAAATAGACTGCAAGGTCATCAACGACTCGATTGCAGAATGGGCACGGGGACTTCCGCTTGCCGAGCGTGAGCGTATGACCAACGAGCTGTTTGACGCACTTGAGGTGGGAGGCGCACAGACCTTTGAAGACATCCTGATGTCAAAAGACGGGCTGAAGAAGGTCTTTAAGGCGCTGAACAAGGCTGATGAACGCACCCGAAAGATGGTGAACGCCCTGCTTAGTGCCACTCTTGCCAATTCGGTCGGCACAGTAAAGAAGGCAACGCAGGATGCTATCGAGCAGTGGAGAAAGGATGCGAAAGTAGCAGCAAATGACGCTCTTGAACAGTTGGGAAAGAATGCCATGGATGCCGCAGAGGATGCTCTTCGCAAGCTTGTAGAGTCGGTGATGGAGCCCAGCAAAGACGATACCTAGACTGGGCCAGATTTGCGTTCTGCCATCGGGTCTCATTTGACTCGTTCGAACGAGTTGTGAGTCAAATGACCTGTCCCTTTGTCTCACAAAGCGCCCCGTACCACTATGGTACGGGGCGCTGGCATCAGGTTGTTTGATGAGGCTTTACTCAGAACCACCAATTATCGAGCCAATGAAAGAAGAGGCAAGCGAGATGATGATGGATCCAAAGAAGGCCGACCAGAAGGAGTCGATGGCAATGCCAGAGCCAAAGAGGTCAACCGACAGGGTTCCGGCCAACTGAAGCATGAAGGCATCGATTACCAGGTAAAAGAGACCCAGTGTCACGATGTTGATGGGACGCGAGAGTACCCTGACAAGGGGCTTGACAAAGGCGTTTACCAAAGCGAGTGCCAAAGCGCACATTGCGGGGCCAGCATAGGAGCCACCTACGGCTTGGATACCAGGAACGATGGCAATGGCAATGGCCGTGGCGATAGTGGTTGTAAGCCAAGTAAGCAGGAATTCCATGACAGATCCTTTCCGTGCAGTGTAAACAGTCGAATCACGTGGCTTGCTCCGTGATTAAGCAGAGACTTTATACCCTATTTGCCAACTTCACAACACGGGTAATCGTACGTACATAGTGTCTGCTTCACTTGGTAACATGGCACATGTCATGCTGCCCGTTGAGAGGATGCCCATGTCCCTAACCATTGTCACCACAACCCAGGAGGGCTTGCTCACAGATGATCTGCTGGCAGCGCTGCGCGAAGGCATCGCTTTGTGCGACAGCGCCCTTTTGTTTGTGCCAAGCTTTGCGCAGGCGCTTGATGTGCAGCGCAAGCTTGCAGATGAGCCAGGGCTTGCGCTGGCGGTAACGGTTACCACTCCTGCGGCATGGGTGCAGGAGCGCTGGGAGGTATGGGGCGATGGACGCACGCTCGCTTCGCCAATTGCGCTCACCTTGCTGGCGCGCAAGGCGCTTCTAAGGGCTGACAAGGACGAGCTTGGCCCCATGCAGGTCTCGCCCGGCTTGACAAATGTCCTTGCAAGTCTTGTTGGCCGGGCGCTTCCCTGGCTGCCGTTGGACAAGAACGCAAAGGTGCAGCAGGACATTTGTGCTCAAGCTGGCCTTACCAGGGCCGAGACGCTGCTGGTGGGTCTGGCGGGCAAGGTAAGCCAACTGCTACGCGAGCACGGGCAGGTGAGTGCTGCCGAGGCCTCGGCGCAGGTTGTTGGCCGCATGGCTGATGCTGGGGTGCAGCTTCCACCGGTTGTTGCGACGGGCTTTACGACCATGACGCGCACCGAACGCGAGCTGTTATGCGCACTAAAAGATCAAACCCGTGTTACCGTGCTGGTTGCCACCTGCAACGGTCCGGCTTCGGAGCAGACAGATCAGCTGGTGCGTTGGTTCCAGCAGGCCTGTCAGCCCACCGTTTTGTCGCGCACTGCTCGGCACGAGGCGGCTCGCAGCAACGAGCTCTCCGCTCTGGTCAACGCGCTCTTTAGTGATGCCACCCTAGAGGCATCCACCTGCTCGTCGGTCGACTTGCTTTTGGCGGCAGGACCTGTGGCCGAGGCCGAGCTGGTTGCCCGAAGGGTTTCTCAGCTTTTGGCAAGCAGAGATGTAGAGCAGGTAGTTGTGTCTGTGCCCAACATGGTGCGTGCCCGACGCGAGCTGGTGCCCAAGCTTGTTGCGCGTGGCGTTGGCGTGCGCCTCTCGTATCGCAGGCCCTTGCTTGACACGCCCAGCGCCCAGGCTTTCTTTGCCTTTGCGCGCATTGTGGCCTTGCTTGCCGAGCTTGATGCAAACTGGCCTTTGCCAATAGAGGGCATGGACGGACCTGTTGCCCAGTTGGGCGATATGAGCTGGTGGCCTCCTCGCGAGCTTTCCGACTTTTTGCTGTCAGACATTGCTCACGTAGACGCAACAAGGGCTTGGTGGAATGATGCCGTCTGGCGCGGCAACCGTCTGCTGACTCCCGCGCAGCTTTTGGCACAGCTGCAGTCCGAGCGCGATACCTCTCGTGGCGTAGCTCAGGCAACTGCCGAGCTGCTGCGAGGCCGTATGGGCTCGGCCGCCTCAAGGCTTCTTTTGCCGTATGTGGAGCAGCTGTCCTTGGGTGAGCTAAGCACAGACGAGCATGCAGATGAGGCGCGCGAGGTGTTGCAGGCCATTCTTGCGTTGGCAGGTACCCTGCGCGAGCTGGGCGTTACTACCGACACCAAAGTAAAGGACGCCGTATCGCTGGGCGAGCTGGTTGAGATTGCTGCTTGGGCGGCCGAGTCAAGTGGTGTGATGCGTCGCATGGACGTGTTGCCTGCGGGGGCAGAGGAATCTGCGATGTGCCCCCGCGTGCGCCTTATGACCCCTGGCGAGACGGCACGCCTTGCTCCGGCCTCTGTTGATGCGCTTGTGCTGTGCGGGCACACCACAGCCGAGCAACCCATAACGGCAGCAGATGACCTGTTGTCTGCACTTCTCGAACAGCTGGCTATAGAGCCTGCATCCAATCCTATGGCCCGCGCGCGTGCTGCGTTTCGTGCCCAGGTCTGTGCTGCACGCGCTCACCTGGTGCTAGAGCGCGCCCTGCACGATGCTGACTCCAAACCCACCTACCCCTCGGTCATGCTCTCCGAGCTGCTCGCCGCTTATGGCATTCCCGCCTCAGCTCCCTACGAGGCCATTACCTTGCCCAAGCAGACGCTTGCCGAGACAAGCCTTGCCCAGAGCCTATCGGTGCGAGGGAATGACGCGCAACCGTCTTCCGTCTGTGACCCAGAGCCTGCGGGCAGGCTTTCCAACAAGGCGCGCGGCCTTGTCTTTGTCCCTCAGGATGGCAGCGTGTTTGAAGACAATGCCAAGCCCGTGCTCTCTGCCTCGCAGATAGAGACCTACCTTGACTGTCCCTACAAATGGTTTAGCCTGCGCCGACTGCGTCTGGGTACGGTGGACGCGGGCCACGGCGGCATGGAAATGGGGACCTTTGCGCACAGGGTGCTTGAGGTTACCCATCGCGAGCTGCTTGCGCAGGCCCTTGAGGCCCAGGTGCCGGGAGTTGCTCGTGACGAGCTGCTGGCTCAGATCGAGGTGGACCCTGCTCGCCATGTGCCAAACTCGCGCGTGGATGCCTCGAACCTCCAGCAGGCGTGTGCTGCACTCGAGCACGAGTTTGAGCTGCATCGGCAGCATATGTACATGGTGCGGCGCCCGCGCCTGTCCCAACAGTTGCTGGTGGCACATAGCGCTGCAGAGCGTGCACAAGAGGAGCAGTTGCGCCAAGACCTGCTCTCATCGCTTGCATATCAGACGCGCATTCTAGAGGGCTTCGAGCCGCGTCTCTTTGAGTGGAGCTTTGGTCGGCATGGCAACTTGGTTGAATACGCTGGTGCGTACTTTACCGGCACGGTTGACCGTATTGACGTGAGCCCGCATGGCACGGCCGTGATTGTGGACTATAAGCACAAGAATCCGCAGGGTTTTGCTGCAGAGTACGATGCTTTGCAAGACGGCGTGCTTGAGGGCGAGCAGCTGCCCAATCGCGTCCAATCGCTCATCTATGCACAGGTTGTGCGCCGAGCCTTTAGCGAGCGCCTGCGTCTGGTGGGCAGCGTGTATCTAAGCACTAAGAGCCCGCATGCCCTAGCTGGTGTAGCTGACGCAAATGTGGCTGACCTTGTCTTTGGGCGTGTGAGCTCGCAGCGTCTTCCACGCGTGAGCGTTCCGTGTGACGAGGGTGGCCAGAGTGGCATGAAGGGCCTGCTCGACCGTACCGAAGAGCTGGTGGCAAAGCAGGTGCAGCAGATGATGGCAGGCAACACCGAGGCACGTCCGCGCGATGCGCACTCGTGCGACTTCTGTCCCGTCATGCAATGCGAGAGAAGGGTGGCCCGGTAATGGCAGGCATAGACTTGGCACAGCTCAACGCCTCGCAGCGTGCGGTGGTGCAGCGGCTTGACGAGCCACTGTTTGTGGCGGCAGGCGCTGGCTCGGGCAAGACCTTCACTCTGACGGCACGCCTTGTGCACGCGCTCTCTCCAGGGAGCGCGGCAGATGGTGGGCGCTATCTAGACTCCATCAATCAAGCGTTGGTCATCACGTTTACCGAGGCGGCTGCTCTAGAGATAAAGGAGCGCGTACGTCAGGCTCTGCGCGCAGCGGGTGAGGACGACCCCCTTCTATACGAAGAGTCGCTGCGCGTGGACGGCGCTTGGATATCGACCATTCACGGCATGTGCTCGCGCATCTTGCATCGCCACGCCATCGAGCTGGGCATAGACCCAGAGTTTGCGGTGTGCGAGGGCAGTGTGGCAGGTGCGTTGTATGCCCAGGCGCTCGACGAGGTGATGTCCCAGGTACAAGACAGTGACGAGTATGCCGCCCTTCGCGCCGAGTACCCCTTGTGGACGGCAAGCAGTGGTTCTGTTGTGGGAATGATCGAGGTGCTTCGCGGCGAGGCTTCCAAATGCGCCCATGGCTTTGACGACCTCGTATGTCCCAACTCGCATGAGGCGGCGGCTGATTTGGCGGCACTGTGCCGCATCTTTGAGTCCATCGTCTCGCTCAAGCTTACGCAAAAGCAGCGCGATGTTGCCGAGGCATCTCTTGCACCGCTGTCCGAGTTTGTCCAGCTGGTTCCCAGCGAGCAGACCGCCGCGCGTGCTTGCGAGGTGTTGGCACAAATCAAGGTGCCCGACCTGCGCAAAGCCGACCAGAAGCCCTTTAAGGAGGATGCCAAGTGCCAGCTTGCACAGGCCACTTTGTGTGCCCAGTACGAGCGCGTTCAGGAGCTGTGCGCGCAGCTGGTTGGGCTGGCACGCCAGGTGGACGCTCGCTATGCACGGATAAAGGCCGAGCACTCGTATCTGGACAACGATGACCTCATCACACGTGCGCTGGCTGCGGTGGAGGGCAATCCCGAGGTGGCGCGCGACTATGCCGGGCGTTTTCGCTTGGTGATGATAGACGAGTTTCAGGACACCGACGAGAAGCAGCTGCGGCTTATCTCGCTTTTGGCTGGCAAGGACGCGTGTCACCTGACCACAGTGGGTGATGCCCAGCAATCGATCTATCGCTTTCGCGGCGGCGACGTCGAGGTGTTTCGTGCGCGTGGTCGCGGCCTAGACGACGCAAGCCATGTGGCTATGGATGTCAACTATCGCTCGGATCATAACGTACTTGCGCTGGTAGAGCGTGTGTGCGGAGATGCAGGCGTTCTGGGCGACTTTCTCAAGCTTGCCGGCGACGCGGGCAGGCGCAGCCGCTACGCGGCGCGCGAGCAGGATGGGGGCGAGCCGTGCCGCATAAGGCTCGAGGTGGCAGAAGGCGGCAACGCCGAGCTCATGAGTGCCACGCTGGCTGCCCAGCTTGCCGATCGGCTGGCGCAATATAGAGATGCTGGGCAGCCTGTAGGCAGCATGGCGCTGTTATTGGGTACAACAAGCAAGGTGGGGCTTTACCTTGATGCCTTGCGCGCGCGGGGTCTTCCGGCTGTGGTTACGGGCGGATCGTCGTTTTCGACTACACCCGAGGTAGGTGTGATGCAGGCCCTGCTGCACACGTTGGCAAACCCACACGACACCGAGACAGGGTTGTTCCGTCTGCTGAGCAGTGACATGTTTAGGCTTGACGCCAACGACTTCATACAGCTGGGAACTCGCTCGCAGGAGCTGCTTGACGCTCCCACAAAACGACCGGTCGAGCAGTGCTTTGTGACCGGACAGCTAGAGCTATACAAAGACGCCAAGCCCTCGGCTCGTCTGAAGGCGGCGCACGAGGTGCTCAGCCGCGCATTTTCTCGTCTTGGACGTTGGGGCTTGGCCGAGGTGTGTCAGGCGGTTATCGAGGAGAGCGGATGGCTGTTGCGCCTGCAGAGGCGGGGCATTGACGGCATGTCGGTAGCGGCCAACGTGCTTGCGGCCGTGCGCTACGTGCGCGAGCTTACCCAGACGCTGGGTTTGGGTGCGGCACGTGCCGCTGACGAGTTTGACCGCTGGCTAGAGGCAGCCAAGCTTACCCCGGCAAACCTTGTGGGGGACAGCGTTGATGCGGTTAAGGTCATGACCATCCATGGTTCAAAGGGCCTGCAGTTTGCCGTGACGGCAGTGGCGGAGTGCTGGGGAAACCCAAGCCACACGGGACGACTCTCGCTAGGTAGGATTGATGGCAAATGCGTGGTGTGCCTGGCACCAAGACCTGCAGCAGGAAGCCTCTCCGCTGCCCGTAAGCAGATGGAGATACCCCAGGACGTGCAAGAATGCGGGTCGGTTGCCGAGTGGGCAGCTTTTCTGGATCAGCGTGAGATGGATGCCGAGGGAGCAGAAAAAGCGCGCCTGCTGTACGTGGCGCTTACGCGTGCCGAGGAGGCGCTGGTGGTGGGACTGCCCATCTCTGACAGCGAGCAGTATCTTTCTGCCTTGGCCATGGGCATGCTCTCGGCCTTTCCCGAGATGGACGAGCTTGAGGTGGGGGAGCATGTGCTTGAGGTGGCTCCCGAGCTTCCCATAGAGCTTGAGCGTCGTGTGAGCGATGGCATGGGACGTGTGCGCTGTGAGCGGATCGAGGCACAGGTGAAGCCGGGGGTGGCCCGGTTGGTACATTTGGTGCGTCCGCCACGCGGATCAGGTGAGCCTTGGCAAGCGGTCTCTGGTGGAACGTTGGCAGGCTTTGACGGGCCTTTGCCTGCCAGCGTGTCACTCGTTCCGCTTTTGGGTACCGACGCCGCGCAAGCGCAGGCGGCCGATGAGCACTTCCTGCTGTTTGAGCCGCAAGAACACGACCAAGAGTGCGTGCCGTGGCGTGCGCGCGAGGGAGTGTTTAGCTACTCGTCTGCCCATGCGCAGATGGAGGCCAAGAAGCCTGTCGCAGATGATGAGGTGGCAGAGAAGAAGCTTCCGCCGGCGCCGCCCATCGCGCAGCGAGAAGCCGAGGCAGAGGGGGAGGCCTATACCAATGACGCGGACAAGGCCACCAACTTGGGCTCGGCTTTCCACGAGCTGGCGCAGACCATGATCGAGACCGGTAGCGACCACAGCGAGGAGCGTCTGCGTGCACTGTCGCGCACATGGCACCTCTCGGAGCGTCAGCAGCTTCGTCTGAGCGAGGCCATAGCTCGCTGGGAGGGGTGTCAACTGAGGCAGGAGGCGCTTGCGTATGATCTGGTGCGTGCCGAGGTGCCCTTCTTTGTGCAGGTAAACTCGCAATATGGCAGTTACGTAGAGGGGGCTATCGACCTGCTTGCCTGCGACAAGGGTGCACATGAGGCGTTGGTGGTTGACTACAAGACCGGCGATAAGGGACTTACGCCAGAAGAGATAGAGCAGCGCCATCGCATGCAGGCCAACTTCTACGCATGGGTGCTTATGAGCCAAGGGTTCGCGGCGGTGGAGTGCGCATTTGCCTGTGTTGAGCTGGATGATGGCAACGGGGGTCCTTATGTGGTGCGCTACCGCTTTGACCAAGAGCGCGTGCCACACATTGGTTGATAATTAAGCGATTGCCCTTCTTGCCCGGGTTTTGTATAAGTATCAACTTGACACACAGGAGTGTAAGAAAAGAACGTAATGAGGTGTGGCAATGTCAGAGGAGAAACAGCGCAAGCGCAAGGTGGGCCTTGCCCTCTGTGATACGGGCATCTTCTTCAATGACGAGCGCGGAAAGCGTGAGAGTCTCACGTGGAAGCAGGTCAAGCCGCTCGAGATTGCCTTTGACGGGAGCGCTCTTACCATTGGGGAGTATCGCTTCCTCTCCCAAGATGGCGAGGAGCTGAGCGGGCTCATCAAGGAGCTTGTGCAGAAATGCGCGTGAGTATCACGCTGAGGAGACGCTATGAGAACAAGAAAGACCCGTTGTGTCCTGCGCATCTTGCTTGCAGTGCTGTTGGTGACTGGCCGTGTGCTCACAGGTTGTTCTATCAGTGGGGTTGGTAACGTTGAGCCGTCTTTGGGCTGCTCAGCAGGCATGATGAGCGTCGTCGCGATGACCTTGCAGGCATATGAACACAGGTCCAATTGACAAGAGGGCGTTGTGTTTATGGGTGGTTTGTGAAGAGGCGATGCATTGGCGTTTGGCTGGGGATGATGCTTAGTGTGGCGCGTACAAACGCTGCCAGTAAAACCCGCATAACGAAAGGTGAGGCAACATGAAGAGAAAGCTCTTTGCATTTGTGTCAGTTCTGGCTGTCCTGTGCTCGCTAGTGTTGATTGGCTGTGGGGGCAAGGGATCGTCTACGAGCGAGTCTGCAGAGACGGCTGAAGCTACTCAGACGACCACCGAGACGACCGATGCCACGAAGGCGGCGGC
>JAFWLX010000158.1 GCA_017510875.1 Atopobiaceae bacterium
CTGGTGACAAATTGTCACCAGGTGCCTGTCCCCATGTGACACTAGCGAGCACTCGCATGCTTTCTTGCATGTTTGCCTGCGTGCCTGCCGCGACGCCTACGATCGCGGCGTTTTCTCCGGCGCCTGAGGGCGCCAAGCAGTGCCGACACCAATCCAAGAATCGCGCACACAGTACCAGTCGCAGCCAGCAGCCGCCAGAGCGCCAAGCGGTTGGGGCCTTCGAGCGCCACCACTTCTGACGGCGCTTCCATTGCGCCGGCTGCCCTGTGGATATAACGACAGGGTTGGAATACAGGTAGTAGCTACCGTAGCTCGTTTCCCCCAGAAGCAGGTCCGCACGATAACGCCACAGTCCCAGCTCGCCGCCTTCGGACATATTGTCCAGCACCACAAGCTCGGCCTCATCAAGCGACCGGCTCTCTCCTGCACGCGTGACGCCAGAAGGCTTGGTGGTCGCATCCTGCGCAACAACCTGCACCACCTGATTGGAGACAGTCCACGGCCAGTCGTAGGTCAGACTGTCGGCACCAGCCAAGAAGTCCTGGGCAAACTCTGCGTTGGGCGCATAGGTCCACGGCCACACCGTAAGCCCACGGTGTCGAGCGGCACGCATCAGCTCGTGGCTATAGGGATGGCTGGGATTGTACGTTGCATTCCATTGGTCAAGTACGCCAAACAGAGACTTGAGCGCCGCACCGGTTCCCTCGTTGTTTGCCAAGGCCTCAAAGTCCGGAAAGTCGACGTAACCTGGCTGACCGTTACCTGGCCCCAATGCCCCTATTGATAGCTCGGGATAATCCCGATAAAGCGCATTGAGAATCTCTGTATTGAACGAGATGGTAAAGACCTGGTCCCAAGCATCGTACTCGTCAACCAGCGCCTTGTACGGCGCAATGATGCTGGTGTTGGCACTCTTTATCTCGATATCGTGTACGAGCCCTGTCCCCTTGAAGGCCTCAAGGTACTCCCGCAGCGTTGGCACCGTATAGTCCTTCTGCTCCTCCTGACCATAGAGCGCACCATAACGGGAACGCTCTGCCGAGACCTCGTTATGCACGACAAGCTCGCTCCACAAGAAGGGATGGCTGCGCAACTCGTCAAGCGACATGCTCTCCACCGGCATGGGTCCACCACCCTGGCCCGAGCTGCCCAACCCCATAAAGGTGGACGCGGTATCGTCGTGGAAGATGAAAATCTCTCCGTCGGCTGAGAGGCGAATGTCGTTCTCCACCGCATCTGCGCCCTCCTCGAAGGCCCCGCGTGCGCCATCCAACGTGTTTTCCACGTAGCTTGAGGGGTCGCCGCGATGCCCGATGATAAGCGGCACGCGCAGCAGCGAGGGCTCGTCATCTTGGAACAGCTCCTCGCAGGACAAGGCTGCCCTAAAGTCATCCACCACCACACCGTTGACTCCGTTGGTGTAATGCGTGAGCAAGCTGGTGGTATCGGCGGGAGACTGCACCCAAACCGTTGAGGCCAGACGCTGCAGAAGCTTGACGTTCTCACGCGTTGCTGCCTGGGATGAGAGCAGGATCACCTTGCCATGCGCACCGTTGGTAGACGCCACCATGTCGAGCAGAGCGGCACGATCGGGAGCCTCAATTGCCGTGTAGTCCAGCATGCCTCGCACATGTAGTAGGTCGGCCACATCTTTGACCAGCTCTTTGTTCTCTGGCGTTGACACCACAAAACAGTCCTGCAGGCCACTGGCAACAAGCCATGCCTTGAGTGCCTCTGCCGTTTGAGCATCGCGCAGGTAGAACGCGGGAATTAGGGTCGCCCGCGTTGCGTCGATGTAGGTGTCCAGATCTGTGGCAAGCAACCTGCCCGTACGGTCAAAGACCCTGAGGTTTGCGTCCAGCCAGATAAATGCCGTTGCTGGACGAACCGACTGCCCTGCCACAGCAAACGCACTGGCGTCTGTGCGCCAGGCAACCGTTGCCGCCATAGGCCACGAGGTGGCGGGCTCGTACACCGAGGTATAGGCTGGAGCTGTGTCAGGTATGGAATGCGTCTCGACCGCACCACAGTGGCTGCAGCTGCGTTGGCGCTCCCCCGGTTGGCCGGCAGACGGCTCAACGGTAACCGTCCATGCGCCCCACGTATGAGGATCATCAGCAACCTGGGGCTCGGGCGCCGATTCCCCTCCATGCTGGCCGCATAGGCGCGAAAGCGCACCAGCCACAGGCTCCTCCCACCTTGCCAGAAATGCCGGCAGCACCAAAGGATCCCCCTCCCCCGAAAGCACGGAAGAGGAAGCGGCGGGCGCTATGAGCAGCACGGCAAGAAGAACAGCCAGCAGCCTTGTGGTACGTTTGAGCGACATTCGTTGGCTTTCGGTAGGTTGTCTCTAAGGTTTTATAGCACAAAGAGATAGCTAGGACGAAGCCTACCGCAAAGAATGGTCAAATGAGAACAATCGCCTGCGTTGCTGGCCACGGGTAGGCCAGCAACTCGCCCGCCGCCGTCCCTATGCCTGGCGAGACCTCATGAACAAGCCGGCTCCCAGAATGACGAGCGCCGCACTCAGGCACAGAACCCAAGGTTGCCGCGTGTCGCCCGTTTTTGCCAGCCTTGCCACACTTGTCTTGGCGGACGTCGCATCTGTCGTAGAGCTCGTCGAGTCGTCCTGCTGCGGCTCATTTCCCTTATCGCCCGTCACGAAGAAGTTTGCGTTTAGGGTAAACTCGCCCTTGCCGTAGTTGTAGATGGCGGCAAGCACGTGATTGCCACTGGCAAGCGTCTCTAGGAAATCGCGCATCAGCGAGATGTTGGTAAGTCCCCATGCAGCCTCGTACTGCCCGGCTGCCAGCTCGATGCCATCCACCAGCACGCGCACCAGCTTGTCAAACCGGGCATTGTTCACAAACGCAAGGCCAGATTCCGACTGCTTCTGGTACGTGCTGCCATCCCCTTGCACAAATGCATACTGATAGGTCAGCCCAAAGCCACGCTCGTAAAGCGTGTCGCTGGTGTAGGTAATGCTGCCGTTCTCATTGACCTCAATGGCGGGAATCATCACAGGCAGGATGCCTGTGGGAGCCACGTTGTCAAAGATCGACTCAATCGCCGCAATGACGTTTGCGTTGTAGGCCCCATCTGTGGCGGGGTCAACGTTTGACAGTCCTGATGCCATGTAGCCTAGCATCAGAGCGTCAGCATCTTGATAGCGCGCCACATCGTAGGGCAGGTTGTTGGCCATGAGCACAAACTTGCCCCCTGCCGCATGCGTCTGGGCAAGGGCACGTGCAACGCTCTGGTACAGCGGTGAAGTCTCGGCCAAGGGTCCAGAGCCAAAGCTTGCCGTGAGGCAGATGACCGTGGTGGCCTTTGCGATAGCGGCAACCAGGTCTTCGGTATAGTGCGAGATGGTGTTGCCCTGCGCGTCGGTGCCGCAGTAGTAGTCGATGGTAATGTGCATGGCGGAATCTTCGGACCCGCTTGTGGTGCCCGTCACCAGATTGCGTACATAGGCATCTTCGGCAATGATGCCCTGCGATTGTAGGTCACGCACGGTGTAGGCAAGGGTCTTGTTGTCGCCTGCAAGGCGACCCAGCAACACGACGTTGCCCTGGTGGCCCGAGATGGGCAGTGTCAGATCGGCGTTCTTGACCATCGTAACAACCTGCTGGGCAATCTCTTTCTCTACGGCATGATGTCCAGCAGAGCCCACAACGGTCGCCGCATCGGGATTAGGCACAAAGGTGGGAACCTCGGTGGCCGCAGGATCAAAGATGTCAAAGCGCTGCTTGAGCTCCAAGACGCGCCTGAGGCTCTCGTCAATCCGAGAGATGCTGATGGCGCCCGCGTTGACCTTTGCGGCAATCCCAGCAATGTAGCCGTCGTAGAAGGCTGCGGCGTCAGCACCGTTAAGGTCGCGCGGCAGAAGTAGGATGTCACACCCTGCATTGATGACCTTCTCGGCCACATTGACGCAATACTCAACCGACCCTGCAGCTCCAGGCACCAGCTTGCCACCTGCCACGGCACCCATCTCGAGTGCGTCGGTTATCACCACACCGTCATAGCCCAACTCTCCGCGCAGCAGCTCGCTAATCACCTTGTGCGACATGGTTGAGGGGTAGTAGCCCTTGGTTCCATCGGCAAACTCAACCTCGTCGTCATAGAGCGGAAGCGTGACATGGGCCGTCATGATCATGTCGGCACTGTCAGCCACAAGCCTAAAGGGCACAAGCTCGCAGGCATTCAGCTGGTCAATGGTCTTGTATACCGTTGCTGTGCCAATGTGCGTATCGGTTGCGGTGTCACCGTGTCCGGGGAAGTGCTTGAATGTGGCGATCACATTGGTGGTCGCGTTGCCCTCGGCAAAGGCGACACCCAGCTCGCCCACCAGCTCTGGGTCATCAGAAAACGAGCGCGTGCCAATAACGGGGTTTGCCGGATTGCTGTTGACATCGATGGAGGGCGCAAAATTCACGTTGAAGCCCAAGGCGGCACACTCCACGCCCAAAACCCGACCGGTCTTCTGGGCGTTTTCGACCGCATTGGCCCCTGTGGCACCGACGGCCATGCTGCCCGTCATACGGGTCCCCATGGTCAGGCGCAACACCACGCCGCCTTCTTCGTCCACGGCCATAAAGTAGGGAATGCGTGCGGAACCTTCTGAGATCGTGGCGCTCATGCCGTTGTTTTGCAGGTCAGCTACTAGCTGTGCTGTCTGCTCAGCAGTCTGAACATTAGGGCCATAGAGAAGAACGCCGCCATATTGGTGATTCTGTAGCGCGTCGGCCAAGCCCTCAGCAGCGCTGAGGTCTGTGAGGTTCTGCCCTTCCCAGGTGCGCGCCGCAACAATGATCAACTGCGAGATCTTCTCGTCGAGCGTCATGTTTGAGATGACCTCATCAAGGGCGTCGGGCTCGCGTTCAACCTGAGGCACGGCAACGGTCGCCACGTCGTCTTCAACCACGGCCTGCGGCTGCTCGTCCACGACATCATCTGCGACTGGCTCCTGATTGACGGTGTCTACCTCAACGTTTGTCACACTTGGGCTCTCGTCTTGGCTGGATGGCACGGGCGTGTTTTCGTTGACGGGCTCTTCGTTGATGGGCTCTTCGCCAGCTGGCACATCAAGCTCAATGTTGTCTTGCAAGACGCCAAGCCCATCGTCTTCCATGGCATAGGCAGTAAACGGCAGCATTGCCA
>JAFWLX010000159.1 GCA_017510875.1 Atopobiaceae bacterium
GGACAGAAGCCTCCGTCCTGATCGTCCGGCTGGTTTATGGCTCGGTATCCTTGCAAAAGGGTCCACTAACTAAGTTAACTAAGTACGGAGAGTCTATCGACTCGAGCTACGGAAAGCAAGCATATGCGGCGCAGCGTTCGGGCGTATATGGTGTTACGAATCTCTGTTTTGTGTTACGATTGCTCCTAGCCAAAGGAAAGGAGTGCACATGCATATCCCTGAGAATTACCTCAGCCCATCCACCTGCGCTGTCACCACCGTTACCATGGGTCCCGTCTGGGCTACGGCCGTCAAGAAGGTGCGCGAGACCGTACCGCGCGAGAAGATGCCGCTCTTGGGCGTAGCCGCCGCGTTCTGCTTCCTCTCCATGATGTTTAACATCCCCCTACCTGGTGGCACCACCGGGCACGCTGTCTGCGGCACGCTCATCGCCATCCTCTTCGGTCCTTGGGCTGCCGTCATAGCCGTAAGCATCGCCCTCGCCATTCAAGCTGTCCTCTTCGGAGATGGCGGCATTTTGGCCCTTGGCGCTAACTGCTTCAACATGGCCTTTGTGCTGCCCATGGTTGGCTACTTTATCTACAGCCAGCTCAAGGATCGCATCGGTGGCAAGAACGGAGAGCTCATCGCTGCAGGCATCGGTTCGTATGTGGGCCTTAACGCGGCGGCCCTCTGCGCGGCGCTCGAGTTTGGCATCCAGCCGCTCCTCTTTACCGACGCAGCTGGCAATGCCCTCTATTGCCCCTATCCCATCTCTGTCGCAGTGCCTGCCATGTTGCTGGGCCACCTGACCGTTGCTGGACTCGCAGAGGCAGGCTTCACCGTCGGTATTCTCGCCTTTCTGCGCAGCACCGTGCCGTCCTTTGGCTTGACGGAAGGCGCCGTCTCAGATGACAAGGCCGTTCCCGCCCTCGCCTTGATGTGCTGCCTCATCGCAGCCACACCGCTTGGCCTGCTTGCCACGGGAGATGCCTGGGGCGAGTGGGGGCTTGAGGACCTTGCCGAGATGGTTGGCTACGAGCCCGCAGGCATGGCGACAGGCTGGGAGTGGAGCTCTCTCATGCCTGACTATGCCGTAGGAAACCTGCCCGAGTGGATTGGTTACATTCTCTCGGCCGTCATCGGCGCGGGCCTGCTCGTCATCATCTTCAGGCTCCTTGCTGGCACGGCAAAGCCGCAGCCGCGCTTTGACTAGCTGCGCCACCGCATGGAGCGCCCCAACACCCAACAACCCCTGCCCTCTTGGCTGACACAAAGTCAGGCATATCAGCCTCAAGCTGATCGCGATGGCTTCATCACCAAAAGCGTCCTTGCCGTGTCCTCGGTGCTCGCGCGTATGCGGCTGGACGATGGCGCTTCCACAGCGTTCTCGCCATCCGCTCCAGTCAAGCTAGTGTTTGGATTGGCCTGCATTCTTCTTGTATCGCTCTCACGCAACTACCTCTTTGTGATGCTCGTGCTCGCGGGCGTGCTTGCGCGCGCCACGCTGCTCCCCCAGCGTGCACTCGCGCGCGTAGCCGCCACCGCCGGAGCCGCAGCGCTGCTTGCCTTTGTTGTCATGCTCCCTGCCGCACTCCTCGGCCAGCCGCAGTCGGCGCTCACCATCGCAGGAAAGGCCCTCGTATCCACTGGCATCGCTATGGAGGTGGCCCTTACCACGCCAGCTGCGGAGCTGACTGGTGCCTTAAGGACGTTCCGCGTGCCCAACCTCTTCATCATGACGCTCGATCTTACCCTCAGGAGCATCGTGCGTCTTGGAGAGGTCGCCCTTGAGGTGTTGACGGCCTTGCGTTTGCGCAGCGTGGGACGCAATCGACGTAAGGGCCCTGCCATGGGAGGTGTTGGCGGCGTGGTTCTACTGAAGGCGGCGGAGGCATCGCAGCAGACGCACGATGCCATGCGCTGTCGAGGATTCGAAGGCACGTATGACGGAGGACGAGCTTGGCGACCTCGGCGCATCGACGTCCTGTGGATCTGCCTGCTTGTCGCGCTCGTCGTTGCGTTCTCATATCTGCAAGGATTGATGTAGCATGACGCATTCTCACACCCCACAGAGCCTGCATAGGCCGAACACTGCCGTAGACCGGCCCCTCATCCAGCTGAGCGACTTCTGCTACGCCTACGACGAGGTGACAGCCCTGCGCCACGTTGATCTCTGCATCTGTGCGGGCGATTCCGTCGTGCTCATGGGCGACAATGGCTCGGGCAAGTCTACGCTGCTCAAAGCTTTGGTGGGGCTTATCCACCCGCTGCAGGGCACCTACCGCTTTGACGGCGACCTCGTTGACGAGCGCTCGATGCACGACTCGGCCTTCTCTAAGAGGCTGCACCAGCGCATAGGCTTCATCTTCCAAGACAGCGACGCGCAGCTCTTCTGTCCCAGCGTTGAGGACGAGATCGCTTTCGGGCCACGCCAGATGGGGCTACCAGAGGACGAGGTTTTACAACGCGTCGCAGATACGTGCGCCTTGCTCGACATCGAGCGCTTGCGATCGCGCGCACCGTACAACCTCTCTGGCGGCGAAAAGAAGCGCGTGGCCATAGCCTGCGTGCTCTCCATGAATCCCGACGTGCTTTGCCTGGACGAGCCGCTTGCAGGCCTCGACGCAAGGACGCGGGCCTGGCTGCTGGGCTTTCTGAGACAGCTGAAGACGGCGGGAAAGACGCTCGTCATCGCGACACATGACCAGTCGCTCGCAGACGAGGTGGCCGACTACTTCGTTTACGTGGGCGAGTTCCACGGCTATGAGGACCGCCCGCACGTGCACATCAACGTGTAGGTGCGGTTTAGGGGTAGCCCCCAAACCGCACCAGGCCGCACCAATCA
>JAFWLX010000160.1 GCA_017510875.1 Atopobiaceae bacterium
ATGAAGCCGGGCAACGTCATGCTCCAGGATGACGGCTCGGTAAAGATCATCGACTTCGGCATCGCGCGCGAGTTCAAGTCCAACCAGTCGTTGGACACTCGCCCGCTTGGCACGCGCGGCTACGCATCGCCCGAGGCAGCCGAGAAGGTCAGCCAGACCGATGCGCGCTCTGATGTCTACTCTCTGGGCGTGACCCTCTTCCACTTGGTCACGGGCCACAGCCCCATGGAGTACATCACGCAACCCAATCTGCCTCCCATCCGCCAGCTCGACCCGTCGCTCTCTCCGGCGCTCGAGGCCAGCATCATCCGGGCAACGCAGTGGGATCCAAACGCTCGTCAGCAGTCCATGAACGAGCTACGCTACGAGCTGGAGAACCCGCAGGAGCCCGAGGCTGTGGTGCGGATGCGCCGTACGCTTTCGCTCTTCCGAAGCTTTGCCATCGCATCCGCGGTGTGCCTTGCGCTAGGCATCGGCAGCCTGGTTGGAAGCCGTCTCGTGCGCAGCTCCAGCTACGACGGCCTCGTCAAGCGTGCCGCGGTGGCCAGCAGGGTGGAAAACGGCGGCCAGCCCTCCGACGCGGAGCGTCTCTACACCGAGGCCATCGAAATCGTGCCAAACGACCTCGAGCCCTACAGCGCGCTGATCAACGAGGTCTACAAGGACGACTCCGAGTTCACCACCAGCGAGGCATCGCGCTGGAACGCTCTCTTTGAGGCAAACCGCGCGAGCATCGAAAACGATGAAGGCTACGCAAAGCTCTGCTATGACGTGGGTATCGACTACTTTATTTACTTCGGATACGGTGACGACCTGACGAAGAGTTCGCAGGCCGTGGGCTGGTTTGACCGCGCCATCAATGCGTACGACGAGCGCAACGGGAACTGCACGCTGAGCGAATCGCAGCGACGTACGGCCGAGACCTACAAGACCATCGGCGAGTTTGCCCAGCGCATTCAGCGCGCGCAGGCTGAGGCCAACGAGAGCGAGACCTACGCCGAATACTGGGCTGCATTGCAGAATGCCGTCACTGCGGCTGGCGAAGGTGCAGGAGACGAAACCATCGTCCAGCTGCGTCTATACGACACCGTGTTCAATGCGCTCAATTCGCCGGTCTACCTGCAGGGATTCCGACGTGGCGGCGTAAGTGAGGCACAGGTCATCAGCCTGTACAACCAGGTGCTCCAGCAAACGCAGAACCTGCAGGGCGCCGCGGTGGGAAGCGCCCTCACCGAGGAGCTGTACGCCACCATTATGAACAGCGCCTCCAACGTGCAGAGAAACATCGAGAATGTCTTCGGTAGCGTCGGAGCAAACCTGAGTGCCACCAGCCAGACAACAACCAGTGCAAGTACGTCATCCACAGAAGGGGAGGGGCAGTCATGAGTACACAAGACATCCTCTTCTACCTTGGCATGGCGCTGATTGCCTTGGGTGCGGTATTTGGCGGGAGTGCGGCCTACCTATACTTCAGCTACAACATCCCCGACATCATTGATGACCTCTCCGGCAAGAAGCGTGCCGAGGCTATCGCACGGATGTCGGAGCCTGGTACCGGAACGCTTCGTCGCAGGAAGCCTAAGTCCAACACGCCTGCGGCACAGCCGGCGGCTCAGGTGCCGGGGTCTCAAGAACTGCGGGCTGCCGCAGAGCAAGCCCCGACGTCTGTGTCGGCAGCTATGCCTGCGCAAGCTGCGCCGGCGCCTGCGGCCAAGCCCCAGCCCAAGCCCAAGACGAAGGCAAAGGCCAAGTTTGAGCCACAGCTCGAGGATGAATCCGATGCCACGAGTGTCATCTCGGGCGAAGAGGAAGCCACCACCATCATTACCAACGAAGAGGACGAGACGGCCGTCGAGGACGTCGCGTCCGATGAGAAGGCGGCCGAGGTTCCCGTCGAGGAGCCGAAGGCCGAGGAGCCAGCAATCGAAGAGCCCCCTGTGGAGGAGCGCGTGAGCGCAGAGCCGCAGACTCCCGAGTGGTTCCGCATCGTCCAGAAGATCGTGCTCACGGAGAGCACTGATTTCGTGCGAGTCGAGCAAGGAGAAGGTCATGCGTAAGTCGAGCGGTGGAACACACATGAGCCAGCGCGCACTGCTCAAGACAAGAGTGAGGGAGGTTTCCGAGAAGCTCGGAAACGTGTTCCTCTCTGTGGTCTTGGTGCTTTCGCTGGTCCCGACGGCATCGATTGCCTATGCAGCCGATGAAGACCCGGAGGGGACTCCGATTGAGGAGAAGGCGTCAGAAACAGGAGGCGACTCCGGCCAGGGCGGCGAAGGCCAAGGCAGTGATACCGGCCAGGGCGGCGAAGGCCAAGGCAGCGATACCGGCCAGGGCGGCGAAGGACAAGGCAGCGATACCGGCCAGGGCGGCGGGGTCGTACAGTTCGAAGAGGGCGGCGATACCGTCCAGGGCGGAGAGGTCGTCCAGCTCGAAGAGGGCGGCGCAAAGAAGGCCGGTGAAGGCTCTTCGCTGAAAGCTATGGCAGATGACGAGGATGAATTCGTTGCGACTGTTTATGTCGATACGGATGACTGGTTAGTCCAAGATGGCACATTATTCTCAAAAAAACCTGTGACTGCTACTATGTTTCTTAGGAGTAGAACCGGTGGTTCTATATCGGATATCACCGTAGATGAGTTGATATTACCCGAAGGTGTGACGGCGACAGAGAATGGCACATACACTTGGGACTTGACAATCACTAATACGTGCAATATTAGTGATATCCAGCTCGTTCTTAAACCATACGGTGCTGAAACGCCAGTTACGATAAATGCGTTGAACTCACGACCTGAACAACCCGACAAGGTTGTCATCGACGAACAAGCTCCGACCGTTCAGACTCGTTACCTCCCTTCAAAAGACTCGACCGAAGAAGTCGACTGTTATAAAGTCTCGGATTCCTCCTCGTCTTTTTTCTATAACTGCATTCTTGAGACGAATCCCCTTTACATCAAGCTTGTCGTCGAGGACGACATTGCTCTCGATAAGGAGAACACGAAAGCAGAAATCGAATGGAGCTTTTACAGTTCCGAAGCCACAGGTTCGCTTCCAGGAAATACCATAGTAACGTTTGAAGAGCAAGACGACGGTTCTTTAGTTGGCTTTGCTGGCCCCTTCACGAGGGATAATTTCTACGTAAACGACAATCTCATTTACGGTACACTGTCCTATACTGCAGTGGACCTTGCTGGTAGAGTTAATGAGTCTGCAGTCCCCCTTGTTTTCACCTCTGAGAGCAAAGAGGTTTTGGCTGCCCTTGACACGGTGACGGCTGACGCCATCAAGGTTTCGTCCGACGGCAAGTATGCGACTCGCGACGGAAAGACGGTATATAACAAGGAAGTCACCGTATCACTTGACGGCATCGCAGACAGCCTAAGCATCGTTGCCAAATTTAATGGCATGACCCTTTCAGGTTCAGCTCCCTATACCGTTACAGCCGTACCGAACAAGAACGCTTCTCATGAACTCGAGTTCTCGTTCACCTACACGAGCAATTTGACGAAAGCTCAAGTTGAAAAGACCATTACGAAAGCCGAAGCTCCTCAGCTCGCCTTTGATATCGACACGACAACCCCAGTGATCTCCGTTGAGATGAACGATCCTTCCGTTGCCGCTACCGAAAGCAATCCCGCTTACTACAACAAGGAGAATCCCCCCAAGGTAAAGGTCAATGTTGAGAATGACTCGACACTCAACACGGATGATCCCTACGAATTCATCTTGGTTAAAGGCGACGATTGTATACCCCTCGGTAAGCTGACGGCTGACGCGGATGGGTATTACACAATCCCCAACCTCGAAAACGATGTCACGTATTCGGTGAGGG
>JAFWLX010000017.1 GCA_017510875.1 Atopobiaceae bacterium
AGGTCGCAAAGAGCTGATACTTTGCATGTGCTGGGATTCACCGTGCATATCGGCAACAACGTCCAAGGCGCCTTACTATCCCTATGATTACAGATCCTTGGACACGTTACCGCTGCCGAGCGTGGCGTTTGTCGCATCAAGCGGTAGCCAATCAATGACCTTCTTGATCTGGCTGTCCCAGAAATCCCACTCGTGCCCACAGGGCTCCTCGTCCCAATCAACTTTAAAGCCCACATCAAGAATCTCTTGGTAAAACTTTCGGTTGACCTTGTACAGCGGATCCTCGGTGCCGCAGCTCATCCAGAACTCGGGTGCCTCAACCTCGCCGCGTCCAACGCGCTCCTTAAGATGCGCCAGCGCTACATGCTGGTTCTTGTCAGTTTTTGCTGCCTCCTTCAGGTCGCCAAACACCGACTCTTCGTGGGCAATAGAGAAGAAGCTCTCAGAATCAAAAAGATGGATACCAGCCGAGAAGGCCGCAATGCGGCTGAAGGTCTCAGCGTGGATCATTCCGTTGCGCAATGCGCCGTAGCCGCCCATGGAGAGCCCCGCAATAAAGGTGTCCTCACGCCGGCGAGACAGGGGGAATATGTCACTCATCACGCGCGGAAGCTCTTCGCCCACAAAGGTGCCGTAGTCAGCGTTGGCAACCTGCCCGGGAATGTAGAACGAGTTGTCTCCAGAGGGCATGACCACAGCTAGCCCGGCATCCTCGGCCCAACGCTGAACGCGCGTACCGCTTACCCAGTCGGTGTAGTTGCCCAAAAGGCCGTGCAAAAGATAGAGCGTTGGGTAACCGCTTTCTGGAACGCCCTGGTAATCAAGCGTCTCGAAGCTGATTTTGTCGCTGGGCAAAATGACGTTGACGGGAACCGTGCGAAAGAGCGCCTTAGAGAGGTAATTAACCTGAATCAGTGCCATGATGTGCCTTTCGTTTGAGCTAAGGGGCCAGTATCATGGTAGAGCATTGCAGCGCAACGTTGCGGCAGGCAATGTGGACGGTAAACTAAGTGCGTACAAGTCTGCAGTACGGGAAAGCAACGTTATTGGACGAGAAGGGGAGTTCCCATGGGCTTGCGTAAAAAGCTGATTGAGGGCATTGATCTTGGAGAGGCACGTTCCAAGGAGGCAGGCGAGGAGCAAGGGAAGGCCCAGCGCGAGCAGGTGCCGTATAAAGTGCACGGCCAGTGGACTCCTGACCCAAACCGACCTGACCCGGTAGAGCTGTTACGTGAGCAGGGCAAGACGCGCGTAAAGGTTCTTCTCCCTCTGCGCTATGAACGGATGAGCGCCTCTGCGTTTGCCTTCTATCGAGGCGGTGCGCTCATCATGGCCTCTGACCTTGCTAACACGCCCACCACGGGCATCAACGTGCAGGCGTGTGGCGATGCGCACATCTCAAACTTTGGCCTGTTCCTAAGCCCTGAGCGTCGCACCGTGTTTGACATCAACGACTTTGACGAGACCTTACCCGGCCCCTGGGAGTGGGACATAAAGCGCCTGGCGGCCAGCGTTGAGATCTGTGGGCTAGACAACGGCTTTTCTAAGAAGGATCGCAAGGAAGCCGTGCTCGAATGCGTCCGTGGCTACCGTGAAGGGATGGCTGCGTTTGCCGAGATGGGCAATATGGAAGTGTGGTTCGAGCACCTTGACATTGACACGCTTGGAAACAGCTTTCTGGAAAAATACAGCCCTGATTCAACAAAGGCAGCTAGCAAGGTGGTCGAGAAGTCGAAAAAGAAGGACAACCAACGCGCCGCTCATAAACTGACCGAAGTGTACGACGGGCAGCTGCGCATTATAAGTGAGCCGCCGCTCATTGTGCCTTTGCGCGATCTTGTGACGCAGGCAAATACCAAGCTAAATACTGAACGGTTTGATGAGAAGACGCTCAAGAACCTTATGGGAGCCATACTTAAAAAGTACCAGGAAAGCCTGCCTTCTGACAGGCGCGAACTGGTACGTGAGTACACGCCGGTAGATATGGCACACAAGGTGGTGGGCGTGGGAAGCGTGGGTACACGCGCGTGGATCATTGTGTTGCAAGGCGCCGATGAGAACGATCCTTTGGTACTGCAGGTTAAAGAGGCACAGCAGTCGGTGCTCGAGCGCTTTGTGGGAAAGAGCAAGTATCAGGAATGCGGTCACCGCGTGGTCTCTGGGCAGCGTGCCATTCAGTCGACGAGCGATATGCTTCTGGGGTGGCTGACCTTGCCGGGCCTTGACGGAAGGCCAAAACACTATTACGTTCGTCAGCTGTGGAACGGCAAGGGATCCATTGACCTGTCGCGTCTTGACCCAAAGCAGCTGGCACGCCTTTCCTTTGCATGCGGATGGACTCTTGCGCATGCGCACGCTCGCACCGGTGACAGGTTTGCCATTGCGGCATATTTGGGTGATTCAGACAAGTTTGACAAAGCGATGGTTAAGTTTGCCCGCGCCTACGCAAAGCAGAATGAGCTTGACTACCAGCGGTTTATGGAAGCATACAAATCTGGCGAGCTGTCTGAGCAGAATGACACGGCAAATGGTTTGGCGCAAGTTATAGAGCAGGGCAAGGAGCAAGACAAGGAGGAGCTGCTGCCGGTATAACCACGCTTGGCGTGTTGGGAGGCTGTCGCATGAGCTTTGTTCTAGGGCTTGCGCAATGTGGTTGCCCGTCTGATGGGGACGTTGTGGCACAGGTTGCGCGCATAGCTAAAGAAGCGTCACGCAAAGGGGTAGGGCTTTTGGTCTTCCCGGAAGGCCTCATGTGTCCGCGCGAGCTTTTGACACCCGAGCTGCACGAGCTGGCCGAGCCGCTGGACGGTGCATTTGTTGAGGCGATGCGCACCACGGCACGGCAGGAGCGCCTGTGGATGGTCTTCACCTTCTATGAAACGGCTGCCTTAGGTGACCCACCGTACAACACTGCTGTTGTGGTAGACGGTGAAGGCGCAATTTGTGGTACCTATCGCAAGACGCATCTGTATGACGCACATGGCGTGAGGGAGTCAGAGCGCACGCAGGCAGGAGATGCCCACTTTGCTCCCATTGATACGCCATTTGGCCGCGTAGGCTTGGCTATATGCTACGACCTGCGTTTTTGCGAGGTCTCTCGTGCGGCCATGCTTGGTGGTTGCGAGCTGCTCCTGTATCCCTCGGCTTGGTATGACGGGCCCGAGAAGGCCGAGCACTGGAAGACGCTGCTGCGGGCACGAGCCATCGAGAACCAGCTCTTTGTGGCAGGCGTGTGCAAGGCCGGCGAGCGTTATGTGGGAACCAGTCTCGTGAGTGATCCGCTTGGAAGGGTGGTTGCGCAGGCAATCGGCAAGAGCGAGGAGCTTGTGGTGTGCGATGTGGACCTTGATTTTGTGGCAGTGACACGCGACGCCATGCCCTTGGCCTCGCATCGTCGCCCCGAGCTGTACCCTGAGCGGAGGCAGCGTTGACGGTGGCGGCGCTTCTCTAGCCACTTGCTCCGTTGGAACAGCGCCCAGATGCAAGAGTGTAAGACATTCAACCAACGGGGGCGTAACCCAGAAGCCCTTGGGTTACGCCCCCGTTCAGACGCTTGTGTCTTTGGCGCAAATGCTACATCAGTGGAGCGGCCAAGCGCAAAAGGAGCATCATCAGGCGCATACCGGTCCTGGGGTTGCGGTAATCGTCCGTCACGTCCTTGCTCTGCTCAAACATCCACTCAAAGTCACGCTTGGTGTCCATCACGGCAGGCGTTCCGCAGTACAGGCAGCCGTTCTCAAAATGATGATAGAGGCTACGATAGTCAAGGTTGATGGTGCCGCAAGTAGCTATCACGTCATCGGACACGCTCATCTTGCAATGGCAGAAACCGGGCGTGTACTCATAGATGTGCACGCCGTTCCTCACAAGACTGTAGTAGTACGAGCGTGTGAGCGCATAAACGATTTTCTTGTCAGGGATGCCAGGTGTAATGACGCGCACATCCACACCGCGCTTGGCGGCAAGCCCCATTGCGTGGCTCATCTCATCAGTGATGATGAGGTAGGGGGTCACATACCACGCATAATCCTTGGCGTACTCAGCTACCGAGATGTACACATCCTCGCCAACCGGCTGGTCGTCCATGGGATTGTCGGCGTAGGGTAGCACAAAACCGCTAGCGGCAGGGTTGGCGGGAACTTCGGGCAGATACTGGCGATAGGATGTGTCATTCACGTCGTTGTCGCTTACGGCGTTCCACATCTCGAGGAAAGCGACCGTTAGGTTCTTGACAGCCTCACCCTCCAGGCGCACGCCGGTGTCCTTCCAATGTCCAAAGGGATGCGTGATGTTAAAGTACTCGTTTGCAATGTTATAGCCGCCGGTATAGCCCACACGCCCGTCGACCACGGTGATCTTGCGATGGTCGCGGTTGTTGAGGAAGAGGTTGAGTCCTGGAGCAAAGGGATTAAAGACCTTGGCCTTGATGCCTACCGCCTCAAGACGATCGACAAAGTCTGTGTTGACAAAGCCAATGGAGCCCATGTCATCATAGAAGACGCGTACCTCAACGCCGGCCTTCACGCGCTCCTCAAGGATGTCTTGAATGCTGTGCCAGCTCTCGGCA
The DNA here is from genome assembly GCA_017510875.1 of Atopobiaceae bacterium. Lineage (GTDB taxonomy): Bacteria > Actinomycetota > Coriobacteriia > Coriobacteriales > Atopobiaceae > UBA1367. The sequence continues at coordinate 4,568 of JAFWLX010000017.1, forward strand.
TCCTCGATTGCGTGGTACTCCATGAAGATGAAGTTCTGGGCCGTACGAAGGTCCTTCTTCTGTGCCTCAATGCCGGCGGCAGCGTCGTCGTAGTAGGTGATGGAGGTGTTGTTGTACAAGGGATAGCCTGAGGTCTCATGTACGTAACGAGCCATGTTTGCCACACGTTGGTCTTGCGCGTAAAGGTACTTGGAGGCTACAAGGCCACTGGGAAGCAGTGGCATGAGCTGCTCATCCACCTCTTGATAGCGCTTTTTCATCTCACGCGTGTGGCCATTAAGACCAATGAGCAGGTAGAGCGATACGCCGAGTATCGGTGCGACCATGATGAGGATGATCCAGGTCATCTTCATGGATGACGGTTCGTTCTTGTTGTAGATATACAGGACAATCAGAAAACCAAGAATACGGGTGCCGATGGCAAACCATTCTGCTTGGTTGGCAAACCTAAAGTTGATGAACAGGATGAAGATTACTTCGAGAAGGATGGCAATGCCCGTGA
>JAFWLX010000161.1 GCA_017510875.1 Atopobiaceae bacterium
AGTGCGCTGCGTGACGGCGACGGCATGCGAGGCGCCGAGTCCCTTTGTTACCCCAGGCGACACGATCGACTTCCACGTTGCGGTAAGAAACGACGGCAACACCTTCCTCTCGGGCTGCACGCTGGAGCTCTGCGCGCTCAATGAGGAGGCGACCGGCTACGAGCGTGTGCCAGGTGCCTCGGCCCAGGTGACTTTTGGCGAAGACACGATCCTGGAGTCCACATACAATCGACGCGATGCCGACGGGAATCTCATGGGTCTTGAGCCCGACTACGCGTTGGCCCCGGGAAAGACGTCCGTCTATGCCGTGACGGTCAAGGTTCCCGACGACTGGGCCTCTGGCGAGAAGAAAGTGCTCTTTGTGGCCAACGGGGGTGTTCTTGCGGCTGAGCTTACGGGCCAGGCTGAAGGCGACAGCGTCGACGCCAACGCCGTCGAGTTCCATGTGGAGCCCGGCGAGTACCAGGTGGTCAAGGTGCGGACCCATGCGGAACAGAACACGGACCGGCGCTACATGGACACCATTACCGTGGACGCGCGCTATGCGGGAGGGCATCGCTTTCAGCCTGCGCATGTGACACAGGAGGGGAGCGACGCGCAGAACGGTGGCGCGCAGGACGGCGGAGGCAAGCGTTCCCAGGGTCGTGCCGTGCTTCCCAAAATGGGAGACGAACGTGGGGCGGATGGCATTGGCCTTGCTGGCGCAGGACTCGCTGCCCTCGGCGCCGTCGTGGCAGCCTACGAACGCCGTCGCGCCGAGAATGAAGCGCAGTGTGAGACGGAGGAATAGGATTATCCCATCCGGTCGGCTGCGGCGGGCACGAATTGGCTATCCGCAGGTGACTATTGCTCAAACGGTGACCCCGTTAGCGAGATGGTTGAACTTGACGTCGTAGCCTTGGTTGACACAGTGATGTCCGGCGGCAGCAGCATCGGCTGGTCCTGCATGCAGGGCTTGAACCTGGGCTCCGGCATCCCCATCTCCTCTCGCTCTCTTCCCATTATACCTGGATTGACGGCAAAACCGCAGGTAGATTAGGTAGTCGGGCAATGTGCGAGGCAGTGAGGCGGCATCCCGGAGCACGAGAACGGGTGGGCCCCTCGCGGAACCCACCCGTTCTACTCAGGGGCTTTTGACACAGCACCCTGTTCTTGTCTGCAGGCATGGCTCATGTTGTCAGCAGAAACGAACCAGGCTCAGATATGCCCGCCTCAGATCAGAGGGAATCGGTGCCAAGCACAAGCTGGGCCAACGCGCGTGCCACGCCGCTCTCCACATTGCTCCAGGAAATCGTGTGTGCCGCCGCGCGTTTGACCTCTTCTTCGGCGTTGGCCATAGCGTACGATTGCGTCACTGCGGCAAGCATGTCAATGTCATTGGGGCCATCGCCAAAGGCCACAGCCTCGGCAGGGCTAACCCCGTAGTGGTTGCAGAGCACCTCGATAGCGTGGCTCTTGCTTGCCCCTCCGCTCATGATCTCGCAGAGCGTGGCGTTGGAGCGCACTACCGTCAGCTCGGGAAACTCCTGCGCCACCCTGCTCTGGGCGGCCAAGATCGATTCGGGCTCGCCCATCAGAAGAAACTTGTGCACGCCTCGGTCACCAAAGGTTCCGGCAAGATCGCGACTCTCACGGCTTTCGGCCTGCACGAAGTACTCTTCCTTTACTACGCGCGGGTCCGAGCGGTCGTCCACGATCCAATCGTGAAAACCATAGGTACCGGCAACCACATCGGGCAGCTCCTCTTCGAGGTAACGCTTGATGCGCAGGGCATGCTCGGTGGGAATGACGGTGCTAAAGAGCTCGTTGCCCTCGTGGTCGAGCACATACGCACCCGAGAAACAGGCAAGCGGCCCCGTAAAGCCCAGCTGCTCCTGAATGGGGTAGAGCCCCTCGGGAGAGCGGGCCGACACCAGGCAGAACGGCATCAGCTTCGCAACGGCGCTGATGGTGGGGGCACTTGCGGCCATGGGATGATGCTCGTTGTCGACAAGGGTACCGTCCACGTCGGTAAAGACGATTCCCACTTGTGGCTGATCGGTCACGTCAGCTCCTCTCAGTGCGCTGCGGCAAATCGCACGCAGCTCAGGCCGTTACAAGGGCGCCCCGCATGGAGGAGGGTCCATGCGGGGCAAAGGGAAAAGGAAGGGAGGTAGTCACGTTTCTATTCACCTGAGTCAGAAGCGTGCGGCTCCTTATTTGGTTGCAGCGATTCGAGCATGGCGTTGACGTTCTTACGCCCGTTGTTAATGCCCGTTCTGAGCACCAATACGCACACGAGCGCGAGGACACCTATAACGACACCCGCAATCCCTGCTACGAGCCCTCCACCTTCTTGAAAGCCCCAATAGCCCAAGAGCACAGCCAGGGCTAGAGCGGAGTAGGCAAGACGCAACCAAAGCTGAAGCTTCTGGATCGCGAGGGTCTGGGCGCGAGCTTCGGCAACCAGCGGGTTGTCGGTCTCTTTCCAGGCGCGGCGATAGAGGGAGGGCTCTCCATCCTTTCCGCGAAACGCCTCACGAAGTCCCATCTTGCCCACTCCGTCCCGTTGATGACTAGTAGGACAGACCCGGGTCGAAGAAGCCGAGCAGAACGCCCACGAGAGCGACGACCACAAGCAGGCCCATGACGACGGTCGGGGACATCTTGCGCTTGGTCATGAGGTACCAGCACAGCCATACGAAGAAGATGTTGAGGAACTTGGGGAAGATCGAGTCGAGGGTGTCCTGAAGGACCAGGCCGCTGTCGGCGGAGAACTGGAAGCTCAGGGCAGTGGTGATGTTGATCCAGGTTGCGGCAACGGCGCCGATGACCATGGTGCCGACCATGACGATGGAGTCACGGAGAGCTGCGGACTGCGGACCGACGAGAGCCTCAACGGCGGAGCCACCGAGCTCATAGCCCTGATCGAAGGCGAACTTCATGCCAAAGTACATGGCGAGGTTCCACACGATGATGTAGAACAGCGGGCCAAGCACGCTGCCGCCAGTGGAGAGACCAAGGGCGATGCCGAGCAGGATGGGGATGAAGGTGCCGACGATGATGGAGTCGCCGAGGCCGGCGAGCGGGCCCATCAGACCGGCGCGGATGCCGTTGATGGTGTCGTCGTCAAGGGGCTCACCGTTGGCGCGGGCCTCTTCAAGACCGACGGTCAGGCCGACAACCATGGTGCCGATCTGAGGCTCGGTGTTGAAGAACGTGCGATAGGTGCTGAGGTACTTGACCTTGTCCTCGTCGTTGTCATACAGCTCGTCCACGATGGGCAGCATGGCGGCAAGGTAACCAAAGGTCTGCATGTGCTCCTGCGAGAAGCAGGTGAGGTTGCCATAAATCCAGCGGAGGAACGCGCTCTTGCGCGCGCCAGCGGAAACTTTCTTGAGGTCAGCCATGATTAGATGTCCTCCTCTTCCTCATCGTCGAAGGCTGCGCCAGCGGCAGCGACGGCGGGACGGGCAAGCTTGATCTGCTCGATCTTGAAGTTGATCAGAGCGAAGAAGACGGCGATGACAGCCGAGCAGATGAGGTTGCAGCCCATGACTGCAGCCAGAATGAAGCCGAAGGCAAAGGTGACCCAGTCGAGCGGCTTCTGGATGACCTGCTTGCACAGAATTGCGATACCGACGGCGGGAAGCAGCGAGCCGACCGTGAAGAGGGTCTTCATGGCGACGCCGTCCATGGGCAGGTAGTCCTTCATCAGGCCGACCATCGACTCACCGGCGAGGCAGATGACCACGGTGGGGATGAAGGAGAATGCGATGTGGCTGATCCACGGGAACACAAAGTCGACCATGGGGATGGTCTTCTTGATGGTGTTCCAGTTGCCACCGTCCATGGCCTTCCAGCCGATGCCCTGCCACACGAGGTTGAGGGTAGCGGTGCCATAGAACAGAACGGTACCAAGGGTACCAACGGCGGCGCCGAGGGAAGCGGCAAGACCAGAGGCGGCCTCAGAGCTGGGATCCAGGCCCTGGGCACGGATGGCCAGGATGGCCAGAGGGATGCCGATGTAGGTGACGGCACGAACGTCTGCGGAGACGGTGCCACCGGGGGTGACCAGTGCGATGTAGACGAGCTGGATGGCTGCGCCGACGATGATGCCGGTCTGAATGTCGCCCATGATGAGGCCGACAATCAGGCCACCCACCAGCGGGCGTCCGAGCGTGTAGTTACCGACCGTGGTGCCGCCCATGCCCGGCAGCGATGCCAAGCAGGCGAACAGGCCAAGCAAGATGGCCTGGAACATGGAGATTCCCATGAACTCCTCCTAACCGTTTACACTACTTACAGATTGCCCTTATGGGCATTCTTGCCTCACCCATGGGTACGCCTGCCAGCTAGGCCCATGGGTGTTGGTGCCTAGGGAACTACTTAACGTCAAACTGGCCGCGGAACTTGGGCCACTCGCCAATCGAGGTCTCCTTGACCAGTGCGAACTCGACGGTGTAGCCAGCCTTGGTCATGTCCTCAAAGGCCTGAGCCTCCTCAGCGGTGATCGACTGGTTGTTGCCGAGCTTGACGGTGCCGGGGCGGTCGTTGCAGGGGCCGACGATGACGCGCTTGACGTCGGACGGCTTGAAGCCGAAGTCAACAAGGATCTCCTTCATGTCAAGCGGGTTCTTGGTGATGAGGAAGTACTTGGTCTTGCTGGCCAGCACCTTCTCGGCGCTCTCCTTAAAGTGGTCCATGGTCCAGACAAAGATCTTCTTGTCGGGAGCGGCGCCCTTGTAGGCAGCCTTCAGGACCGGGTTGCTTGCCGCAACGTCATTGACTGCGATGATGCCGTCGCAGGGATACTCAATGCTCCAGCGGGTGACGGTCTGGCCGTGAATCATACGGTCATCAATACGGACGAACGAAATCATAGTTGCCTTCCCTTCTTTCCTTCCTTCTTTCCTTCTAAGCAGGTCGTGCCTTACAGGTCGTCTTCGTCTTCGTCCTCGAAGGCGAGCTCGACCTGACGAGCCCCCTCCCTTGCCTCGGAAACGACGTTCTCAACAAGGGCAGAGTCATCGAGGTCGTCCTCGATGGCCATGAGGGCACTGATAGCCATGGGCAGGGAAAGGCCGCCGAACGCGATCGTCTTGGCGAGCAGCCCAGCCTCGGTGAGGGTGTTCAGGGTATTGGTGAGAGGCGAGCCGCCCACGATGTCGCCGAGGACTACGACAGAGTCGTCAGCGGTAATGGGAGCGATGACCTCACGAAGCTTCTCGACAAACGTGTCAGCCGACACGCCATCCTCCATCGAGTAGCTGAGCACGTTCTCACGATCGCCCAGGAGCATGCGGATGACGCTATGCACGCCGGGTGCCATTGTGCCGTGACTGACCAGAAGCAGGTAACGCATGTGGTTGTCTCCCCTCTTCTCCGCGACCGCCTTTTGGCCTTTCGGTTTTATGACCAAAGAGCGCGGCCTTTCTGTTTTGCATGACAAACCGAGAGCTTTCGTACGATCCTCTGAATTTGTCACGCACAGATTGCAACTGTATGTAAAGTATGAAGGTGGCAAATCGTTTGAGATACAAGCTGTGTTACACCTTTTTTCAGATTTGTGGTAGTGCACACACAATTGGAGGGTTCATGAGTGCCGTAGATCTTGAGCTGGTCATGCCCACCCTTCTTACCGAGCAGGAAATCATTGACGCCGTCAGTTTTGTCAACAAGGCCAGCGTCGAGGACGAGATGTCCGAGATCGTGACCTACTCAAAGAACATGCAGTTCATAGCAGTGAACACCGACGTGTCTGCTCGCGAGATCGCCGAGCAGTACGAAGGCTTTGCTTCTTATATAGCCTTGGGCGACACCGATGGCCTGCTGCGCTTCGTCCGCACCGACATGCCGCTTATGGAGCCCAAGACCTCAGACGATCCGCTGTTACAGGGACGCTCTGCCGTGGCCTTCCTTTCCAGCATCTGCATTGAGGCCGCCCGCAAGGGCGGATTGCCCGCCATCCGCTCGTTTGCCATCACACAGCACTATATGAACCTCGCCAACGAGACGAGCAACGAGGAAGTGGCCCATTACTTGGTGCTTCCCATGATGTTGGAGCTGACCAAGGCTGTTCGCAAAGAGGGCGAAGCGCGTACGCACCCGCTTTCGCATCAGGCAATGAACTACGTACGCAGCCACCTCTCGCAGCACCTCGACGGAGACTCGGTGGCAAACGCCCTGGGCGTGAGCCGCAAGACGCTTTGCACACGCTTTAAGAACGAGACGGGCGAGACCTTTGCGGCCTACGTGAGGCGCCTGCGCGTCGAGCGTGCGCGACGCCTGCTTGACACCACTGACTACGACATTGCACAGATTGCCTACCAGACCGGTTTCTCATCACAGAGCCACCTGCAGACGGCCTTCAAGCACGCCACGGGCCTCACGCCGCGCGAATGGCGCATCCGCGAGATTCGCGAAATCTAACGCCGGCTCGCCCGTCGGGGACGAACACGCGCTGCAAAGTGGTAACAATCCGCTGGTACTATGGGCAAAACCCACCACCTGAGTAGTAGCCATGCCAGCACCGGGCGGATATAGACGACAGCAGTTTCTGACCGAGGAAGAGAAGGCCAATGCGCCCAAGGTGACGCCACAGCTGCTCAAGAGAATCCTCAGCTATCTTGCGCCCTACTGGCTTCAGTTCATTGCCGTCTTCGTGGCCATCCTTGTTTCGAGCGTTGTGGGCCTGCTGCCCTCCATCATCACGGGACGCATCGTCGACCAGGCACCAGCTCATCAACGAGACCCTCTCGGATACTCGTCGAAGCCGGGGAAGACTCATGGGCTGCGCCGAAGGACGGCTCGGACTCCAAAGAGGGCGTGCTCCTCTACCTGGGAACCTCGCGTGCGAGGAAGGAGTTGACCGTGGTATTCGAAATGGATGACGCCTCCTGCGACAGGGTCCTGAAGCAAGTCGACGCGAAGGTCGGCAGGCGAAGGGGAAGAGACGCCCTTAAGTGGTATTTCACCAACGGACGCTGCCGCTCCTCCTCACCCCGCAACAGGCCACTGGCCTGTTGCGACCTTGCGGTTCGACTCCCTGATGGGTTGACCTCACATGAAAAACTCCCTAGAGATAGGGAGTCTTGTTAACGTGGTGCCCCCAGCGGGAGTCGAACCCGCCTCTTAACCTTGAAAGGGTTACGTCCTAGCCGATAGACGATGGGGACCTATGCGAGGATTTAGTATAGCAGATGCTTTTGTGGATGTGGGTGAGGCGGGCAACAATTGCTACCATCCATAACCGTTGCGCTCGGCGTAAAGGCGGGCTTCGTCGCCAAAGCCGTCTTGGCTCTCTGCCCAGGTGCAGAGATCAGGGACGTCGCATATAACGGGGTCAGCCTCATGAACAGCCAACGTTACCTCGGCAAATGAGTAGGGATCTGTGTCTGGCCGGTCGGGCAGGTAGGTGTCAACCATAACGGGACGCAGCAAGGCGTATGGGCCGCCCTCGCAAAGATGGGCAAAACCCTTCAGCGACCTGCGGGCTGCGGGCATGCGACCCAGCTTGTAGAACAGAATGGTGCGACTTAGTTGTTGCCACGAATCTCCGCGCCTTCCAAAGCGTGCGTCTAGATCGTCAAAGCCCTGCTCGTCCTCAAGGCGTGCGAGCGAGAGCGCACAGGTGTGCCGAGCGCCAAGCATATCGCTGGGGTTGCGTTCAATCAGCTCTTGTGCGTAACGGACCGACATGCGGTAACGTGCCGTGTCAAGGCAGGTGCGCGAAAGCACCGCCTTTACGCGAAGGGGTCCGTGTGCAAAGACATCTTGCCACGCATCCTGATAGTCGGGCGTAAGGGATGCGGTCTCTGCCGAGACCACCTGGTCAAGTTCAAGCAGGGCGTCTAGCTGCGCATCGGGCTCAAGATCTTGTGCCAGGATGTTTAGCAGGCGCGCATGTGTGCTGTCAGGAGATACCGCCAGGGCCTCGGCGCAATCGTGGCGAAGACGTTCCATGCGCCGGGTGCGCTCTGCCATAAACTCATCGTCACCAAGAAACTCATCGTCCTTGCGCGAGTGTATCACGCGGTCTACCGCCTGAACAAGCAGCTCAAATGCCTGATCATGCGGGTCATCTACAAAGGTGTCTGGATGCTCTCGCACAGAGAGAAGCAGCTCGTCGTATGCGGCGGGGGAGAGTCCTCCCAGTTTGGCGCTGCGCCGTCTTGCCAGGCGCTCGTATAGATCGTCGCGAAGGCTCATTGCTGGCTGTCCTTCACTGAAGAGAGGCCAACCTGCCGCGCTACCCAGGTACCCAAGACGCCGCGACCAGAGTCGTCACGTCCCTCCTGCAAAAGCACCGTGCCTTCTGATATGGCCAGGATGAGCTCGTCTTCGCTAAAGGGGGCAACAGCTAGGCGGGCAAACACGCCGTCGGGCAGCTCCTTCTGGCTGGCAAGGGCCGCGGTGGCATGCGGGTAGGCAGAGATGAGGTTGCGCAGCAGATGGCGTGCCTCGCCAAGGTCGTGGCGCTTGTGAGCCAACGAGATGCGTGAAAGTTGCATCCAGGCGTCATCAATACCGGCTCTTGTGAGTGGCTTGGTGCGGGCGGCAAAGCGTTCGAGCCCCGCCTCGTCCTCGAGCTTGGCATAGGCGATTGCGCAGGTAAAACGCACGTCGGCACTGTCAAGCGGGTCTAGCTCAAGGAGTTGCTCGCCAAGTCGGATGGCCTCGCGGTTGCGGCCGCAGATGACCGCCTTGCCCGCCTGGGTGGCAAGCCAGCGATAGTAAGGGCGCATGGCTATGTCTGCCTCGAGCAATGCGCGCTCGGGCGACTCGTCGCAGGCCTGGGCGCGAGCCTCCTCGCAAGCGGCGCGTACGTCACCGGCGCTCTGTGCAAGAAAGTCGTAATAGCTCTCAAACGAGGAGCTTTCGGCAGCGGCCTTCATGCGAATGGCATCATGACACTTGGCGTCCAGCGCCAAGGCCTCGTCAAGGAGCCTATGCCCTTGGTCTATCAGCTGCTCTGCCTGTATGTCATCGGCAAAGGGGAGCTCGTAGTCTATGAGGGTGGTTGCCTCGGCAACCAGGTGAAAGGCACGATCTGCGTCAGACTGGGGGAGAGAGTCGCGGTTTTGCGAGAAGCGCCTGCCAAAGGAGGCGAAGGCGCGGGTTGCCGCGATGGGGTCGGCGCCGTCGAGCGAGCGCGCAAAACGCAGGCCAAGGCGCTGATAGTCCTCTCTGTGAGGGTCGTACGACACGAACGTGCTCCAATCCGCGTGAGGTGTGAAAACCCATGGTAGCGCAAGCGGCGACGCAAAGGGTGTCCCCACGATGCAAAAGCGCCCCGTTGCCGGGGCGCTTCATACTCTTGGTGGGCGATGACGGATTTGAACCGCCGACCTTATCCTTGTAAGGGATCTGCGCTACCACTGCGCCAATCGCCCGTGAAAAAGGATTTTATCACAGCTGTGATGGTTCGTGTCTAGCTGTTATATGAAGATGCGCTTTACCTATACTTTTAGAGTCACCTTTCGCGGCCTGGCCAATGCGCGACCCTCGGGACGACTCTGAGGCTGCTCCGCCCTTACGACGCGGCAGCTGCGGAACTCGCGCCCCTTCGGGGCGCTCAAACAGGTCCTCGCCAAGCGCCGCGCCGACGGGCGGAGCAGCCTCAGAGTCGTCCCGAGGGTCGCGCATTGGCCAGGCCGCGAAAGGTGACTTCTTGGATTATCTTTTGCGAAGCACCTATGGCGCTTCAGCCAACGCGGAAAGCAGGGAGTATGTCCGCACATATCACATTGGGCGATCTTGTCGAGCTTCTTGACGAGCAAGGTCTGCTCGCACATCACACTCCGCTGGGGGAGGCTGCAAATACGCCGGTAACCGGGGCCGATTGCGACTCTCGTGTGGCCGCCCAGGGGCATGTGTTTGTCTGCAAGGGTGCTGCGTTCAAGCCGGCATACCTTCTCTCCGCCGTGGAGAAGGGCGCCATTGCCTACCTCTGCGACGAGGCCCTTTCTGCAGATCTTGCCCAGGCGTGTCCCCAGGTGCCCGCGCTTGTTGCCACTAACCTGCGCAAGGCTATGGCAAAGCTCTCTGCCGAGGCATGGGGGCATCCGGATCGCGACATCAACATCGTGGGCATAACGGGAACAAAGGGCAAGTCAACGGTGGCCTATATGCTCAGGCACATCTTGGACGGGCCAGACGCGGGCTCGGGTACGGGAGTCCTTGGCTCCATTGACACCTACGACGGCATCGAGAGCTTTGAGAGCGTAAACACCACGCCTGAATCGCCCGACTTGTGGCGTCACTTGGCCAACGTGCGTGACTCGGGCTTGGGCACCATGGTGATGGAGGTTTCGAGCCAGGCGCTCAAATACGACCGCGTCAACGATCTAGAGATTGACGTGGCGTGCTTCCTCAACATTGGCCGCGATCACATCTCGCCTATCGAGCATCCCAACTTTGAGGACTACTTTGCCAGCAAACTGCGCATCTTTGACCAGGCTCGCGTGGCGGTGGTTGGCCTTGACATGGACCATGCCAACGATGTGCTTGAGGCCGCCCAGCGCTGCGATCGTGTGGTTACCTTCTCGGTGGCCGACGGACAGACGACAAGTGCTGCGGATGTGTGGGCCAGCGACGTGCGCTCGGAAGACGGCGGCATCACCTTTGTGGTGCACAGCGCACGCGGCACGCGTTCCATGCACGTCTCGATGCCTGGGCTCTTCAACGTTGACAACGCGCTTGCTGCTATTGCCATCTGCGAGGAGCTGGGCATAGATGACGAGCGCATATGCTACGGCTTGGCGCACGTGCGCGTGCCGGGCCGCATGGAGCTTTTGCAGACAGCGGATCCAAACGTGTGCGCACTGGTTGACTATGCGCACAACAAGCTCTCTTACCAGCGGTTCTTTGCGTCGGTGAGCAAGGAGTTTGCTGGTAGGCAGATTATTGCGCTGTTTGGGGCACCGGGCGATAAGGCACAGGAGCGCAGGCGTGAGCTTCCCGAGGAGGCATCGCGTTGGGCCGACCTCATCATCTACACCGAGGAGGATCCGGCTCACGAGCGTACCGAGGACATATGTGCCCAAATGGCCGCCAACACGCCCGAAGGTCAGGCCTTTGAGGTAATTTGTGACCGTCCCGACGCTATTGCCCGCGCAGTTGAGGCTGCCTTTGCAGCGCCGCAGGGTGCGGTGGTCTGCCTTTTGGCAAAAGGAGACGAGACGCGCCAGCACGAGGGTGACCAGTTTGTGCCCTGCGAGACCGATGGTGCAATCTTTGAGCGCGAGGTGCAGCGACTGCTGGGGTCGCGCAACCAGAACTAAGAAAGGAAGCCATCATGGCTGACGAGAACATCAGGCAGCGGTCGTATGGCCGTGCCTACAATCAGTTGCGCCCAGTGACGCTGACGCCGGATGTGATGAAAAACGCTAACGGTTCATGCCTCGTTGAGTTTGGTGACACGCGCGTCCTATGCACGGCCACCATCGAGGAGGGCGTTCCCAAGTGGCGTCGCGGTCAGAAGGCTGGTTGGGTGACGGCGGAGTACGCCATGCTGCCCGCCTCCACCAACAGACGCAGTCCGCGAGAGCAGCGCGGCCGCAAAGGCCGCTCGATGGAGATCGAGCGACTTATTGGCAGGAGCCTGCGTACGGTGGTTGACCTGCGCAAACTGGGCGAGCTTACCGTTACCTGCGACTGCGACGTGCTACAGGCCGATGGTGGCACCCGTACGGCGTCGGTAACCGGTGCGTGGGTAGCGTTGCATCAGGCGCTGCGCGCTTGGGTGGATGCGGACAAGATACATCGTATGCCGCTGGTGGGCCAGGTTGCGGCGGTATCCATGGGCGAGGTTGATGGCGAGCTGATGCTTGACCTTGACTACACCGAGGACAGCCGTGCCCAGGTTGACATGAACCTGGTGGGCACTGCAGACGGCCGCATCATTGAGGTGCAAGGAACCGGCGAGCGCACGCCCTTTGACCGGGCGCAGCTTGATGGCCTGCTTGACCTTGGTCAGGTCGGCATTGCCACCTTGGTGGAGATTCAAGCCCAGGTTACTGGCTGGCAAGGTGGCTCGCATTAGTGCACACTGCGATACTTGCCGTATGTCTTGGGCGAGTTGGGGACAGTAGGGGGCAGCCCCTTTCTGTTCCAGAAGGTGGGGTGGCGACCCTTGTGGGGAACAGAAAGGGGCTGCCCCCTACTGTCCCATTGGCTGCCGCCCTTGGTCTAGCTCGAAAGGAGAGCGCTATGGCACAGATTGACATCAGCACGCTCGATCCAGCCACAACGGTGGTGGTTGCCACGGGCAATGCTCATAAACTTACCGAGATCGAGGCCATTCTCGGTCAGATCATGGACGAATGCCGCTTTGTGGCGTTGGGCGACCTGGGGAGCTTTGACGACCCGGAGGAGAACGGAGAGACCTTCTACGACAACGCCCTGATCAAGGCACAGGCGGCACTTGGTGCAACGGGCCTGCACATGGCGGTTGCCGATGACTCGGGCCTCTGTGTCGACGCGCTGGGTGGCGACCCCGGCATCCACTCTGCGCGTTGGGCTGGCGAGCACGGCAACGATGCTGCCAACAACGAGAAGCTGCTGATTCAGATGGCAGATGTGCCCGATGACCAGCGTACGGCACGCTTTCACTCTACGGTGGTGCTGGTCACACGCGATGAGGACGGCGAAGAGATTCTTGCCGGCAACGGTGACTGCGAGGGCACCATTGCCTACGACCTGCGCGGAACCAACGGTTTTGGCTACGACCCTCTGTTTGATCTGGCCGACATCCCCGGCAAGCGCATGGCCGAGCTAGAGCCCGAGGAGAAGAACGCCATCAGCCACCGTCGTCGCGCGCTGGATGACCTGGTGAGCAAGTTGGGTTAAGCCTGGGTGCCCACCGCTTCTTGCCACCCGGATGGGCCGGGACAGTAGGGGGCAGCCCCTTTCTGTTCCATAGTGCGAGGTGGACCCCTATGCGGGAACAGAAAGGGGCTGCCCCCTACTGTCAGCCGAAGCGGAGCCAGGCGGTACCCGCTTCGGCCCGCCCGTGGCCTGTAACGCCCAGCCGTGAAGAGAAATAGTTGAATCTGTCTACCTTTCGTGAATCAATGGTTGACGTAGTAAAGTAGTAAAGCTACGCATACAATTCGGGGGCGTTTATCCTTTTGACGCGACCCGAGCAGGAGGTCAGATGGAAACCGAGATTCCACCCGTCAACAGGATTGACACGATTCGCGATGAGCTTGGAGCAATGGCGGGAACGCGCATAAAGGTCCGTGCAAATATGGGCCGTTCTCGCATTGTGGAGCGCACGGGTACCCTTGTGGCCGTTCATCCGCAGTTGTTTGTGGTTGAGGTTGAGGAGCGCCGTGGGCGCAAGGCACGCCAGTCGTATCAGTACGTTGACGTTCTTACCGGCACGGTCGAGATTTACGACACCGACACCGGCGAGCGCCTCCTTGACTTCTCGATAGAGGAGTAGGTGTACGCGCCGTAGGCTATGGAGGCCTCATTGGTAACGCTTCTGGCTCCGGCTAAACTCAACTTGCATCTGGGAATCTATCCTGGTCGTGACGAGCGTGGTTACCATCGCGCCGACTCGGTCATGATTGGGGTGTCCCTAGCCGATGTGGTGAGCATCCGTCCTGCTCAAGAGCTTGCGCTTACAACCAGCGTTGACTGCGGTGTCCCTGCAGAGAAGAACACCGTGTTTCGTGCGGTGCGCGAGCTATGTGCGACGTTTGGGCGCAGCGAGGGCTACGCCGTTCACGTTGAGAAGCGTGTACCGTCCCAAAGCGGCTTGGGTGGGGCGTCGTCGGATGCGGCTTCGGCGCTGTTGGGACTGTGCCAGCTTTGGAACGTGGACCCTGCAGATGAGCGCGTGGTGCGTGCGGCCCGCTCCATAGGCGCAGACGTGCCGTTCTTTTTGACCATGGCGCCAGCCCTGCTTGTTGGCGCGGGAGATGTTCTTGCCGAAAGCTTTCCGGATTTGCCGGGTGTGCCCGTGGTGCTGGTACGTCCCGATGCGGGCGTATCAACGGTAGAGGCGTACCGCACCTTTGACAAGGATCCCATCAGCCCCTTGTCTCCTGAGGGCATGTGCACAGCGCTTCGCACGAGTGATGCGCATGCGGTTGCAAGCTTGCTGTACAACAACCTCGAGCCTGCGGCCAACCGCTTGGCACCAGAGACAGCTGCGGTGCGCGCGTGGCTGGAAGCACAGTCCGGTGTGATGGCTGCGCGTCTTACCGGCTCTGGTAGCTGCGTGTTTGCGTTCTGCGAGACCTTCGGTGATGCGGATCGCATTGCGCAGGATGCGCAAAATACAAGAAATTGGTGGTCGTGTGCCACAACAACAGTTGGCGTAGGCGCACAGTTCTGCTAGAATCATCGTTTGCAACGGGACGTGGCTCAGCTTGGTAGAGCGCTCGGTTCGGGAGCTAGGGAACGTAGTTTCACTACCTAATTCCCAAAGCCGAGGAGTCGCAGGTAAACGGCTCGTTGGTGTGTTGTTGGCCACAAATGGGCCACAGCGTGGCCACAAACGTGGCCACAAAACCCGCGCGGAACGGGTTTGCGGCGCTGCCGCTTAACCGATTCGCAGGGCGTCGATGGACGGTC
>JAFWLX010000162.1 GCA_017510875.1 Atopobiaceae bacterium
CAAAGGACGCCCCAAGCTCTTAGCGACGCTGATGCACAAACGAGGCGAAGCGCTCGCCGTCTTCTATGCTCTTGAGACGTGCCATGAAGAACGTGTTGCCCATGTCATCGGAGAGCACGTCAGCCAAGCGCCCGTGCATGCAAATGACATCCCCATACTGCTCGAGGATCTCCTGATACGAATGAGCGTATTCGTAGCAGTCGCGTTGCGAAGCGAACACGCAGAAGAACGTCTCGCCCTCGCTCGCATGGGTTGAGCCACCGGTAGTGACCATGTCAGCCCAGATCTGGTACACGTCAAAAGAGTGTGCGAAGTCAATCATGTCGGGATTAAAGCCACCCGGGGCACGCACGTTGACCTCGAGACCCACGTAATCGCCCACTTTGCCCAGACCCGGCTTGTCAGCAGTCAGGCGGAAGAACTCCATGTGCACGAAACGCCTTGTGACGCCAAAGGACTTGACAGTAGCTCGAGCCAACTTGGCAAGTTTAGGGTCAACGGACGGGCAGGTGTAGAACCACACATCGAGCATGTCCACGACAGTTGACGCAATGTCGACGGGGCACTCTGTTTGGTTCTCAAAGAGCGGATTGCCATCGGCATCGAGGACGGCTTCATAGGTGCAGATGTCGCCAGTCACGAACTCCTCGATCACGTAGGGCTCATCCAGCTCCGCCACAAGCAGCTCCTCGAGCTCCGCCTCGTCCGCAACCTTGAACGCCCCGCCGGCACCAACGCCACGCTCTGGTTTGGCGAACACTGGGAAGCCAACCTCCCGCGCAAAGGCACGAACCTCCTCAGGATCAAAGACTCGCACTTGACGGGCGGTAGGTACGCCGGCAGCTGAGTACAGAGGCTTCATCTCGGCCTTGCTCTGCCACTGCGACATCTGCGCTGCACCGGCACCGGTAGTGATATGGAAGTCATCTCTCAGGCGCGCGTCCTGAGCAAGCCAGTATTCGTTTTGCGACTCGAGCCAGTCAATCTTTCCGTACTTATACGAGAAGAAGGCAACCGCACGAAACACCTGGTCGTAGTCCTCAAGCGACGACACCCAGTAATACTCATCAAGTGACGCTATGACTTCTGGAGCGAGGTTGTCGTACGGGGTGTCACCAATGCCCAGCACTGTGGCACCATTCCTGCGGAGACTATCGCACCAATTCCAGTAGTTCTCGGGAAACTGAGGGGAGATAAAGACGACGTTCATGGAGCCTCCTTTCAGGCGGCAAGATGGACTGAACCATATGGTAGCGCAGCATAAGCCCATTGTCGGCGAGCAGTTGACGTCTACAATGAGGAGAGGTTCATGTCTCGCCGCGTTTCGTCCGCATGCTTCACCTGTGATGTCAGGGAGAAAGCATGCATGACGGGAGGATACATGGAGTTTATTGGCAAACGTGAGGTTGCAGAGCTTGCGAACCCTGGCGTTGTTTCGCGACAGCTGCTCTCTCCAAAGAACTCGACAAGCAGGCGCGTCACCATCACGGAGGTGCACCTAGAGCCCGGCGCGTCTCAGCCGCGTCATACGCACGAGGCATCTGAGCAAATCTGGTACGCCTTGTCCGGTGAGGGGACGCTCCTCCTTGCTGAAGGCCAGGAACGGCCATTCTTCGCAGGAGATGTTGTACGGTTTGAAGACGGCGACGTCCATGGTCTGTGTAACACCGGAAATGGCGAGTTTGTTTATCTGTCGGTGACCGCGCCGCCTATCGACTTTGGATACGCATACCAATCGGTCCAACAGCATGCAGCAACTGCGGATAACAGGGAAAACGTCTTCGAATTCCATGATGACGCACCCTCTAGTTGAGCACCATAACGTAAACGTTGAGTTTTCGGTTGCGAGAAAACAGGGCTGTTTAACAGGTAATACAACCATCAGTTGATAACGTTTGCCAGTCTCACCCCCAGAATGTGTCTTTACGCAGAGGGCGTCGGCATACAATACGCTTAGCTTCACACCCTCTCATGCAAACAGGCAGATGATCAAAGGGAGACGCTATGTTCAAGTTTTGGGGCGACGGATCGCAGCAGTCAAAGGACCTCGTGGACGCAATCGTCGTCCGGAGCACGGAGAACTTCAACTGGACCTTCATCTTCATCCTGGCGGTGGTCTTCTACGTGTACTGGAGCGAGATCAACAAGCGCGAGTTCAAGGTGATCTTCGCGGGGCTGGCCCTCTACGGCGTGCACTGGCTCTACGAGATCTGCAACGCCGTCATCGCCCATTTCGCCGGGTACCCGCTGTGGTCGGTGAGCAACGAGTCCACCACGTTCATCCTGCTCGTCGGCGTGTGCTGGGAGCTCTCGATGATGTTCTCTCTCGCGGGCATGATCTCCTACAAGATGCTTCCCGCGGACCCCGGCGCGCGCTACCTCGCCAAGGGCGGCAAGGGAGGCGTGAGCGCAAAGCTGGCCGGGGCCATCAGCATGGCCCTGCTGTTCGCCCTCGTGGAGAGCTTCCTCGCAGCCACCAGCAACCACTCGTTCATCTGGGTCTACAAGTGGTGGGGCGTGCTGCCCGTGTTCATCACCACGTACATCCCGTTCTTCCTCGCAAGCAACTACGTCCCCGACTGGGAGCCCAAGAGGCGCACCAAGTTCCTCGCTGGAATCTGGGGGCTTGACGCACTCTTGTTGGTCACGCTTATTCCGTTGGGCATCATCTGATGCTTTCTGACCAAGCAACGTGTGCGGAAGTGAGCGTAATCTCTGTTATCAAGGATTATCTGGAAGCAGACCTATCGCTTTGTTCTCAGCACAGCCCATCAATCCAATCGAAGAGCTCGGGAAGGTCGTAGTCGCCGCTGTGGGGCAACCCCCAGGGCAGGTCGAAGTCCACGTCAAAGCCGCGGTTCTTGAGCAGCGTGGCAAGTATGACGGGAATCGCAAGCGAGGTGTCGCGGTCGAATGAGCCGTGACGAATGCGCCAATGCTTGGTTGCGCCGGGGTTGTC
>JAFWLX010000163.1 GCA_017510875.1 Atopobiaceae bacterium
CACTGGCCTACCAAGCATGGAGCGCTTTTGCGACTTGGCTCGCATGGGCGCTGACACCATACTGGCACGAGGCGATAATCCCGTCATCATTGCCTTTGATCTTATGGGCCTCAAGGGCTATAACGCAAAGTATGGACGTGACAAGGGCGACCTGCTTATTCGCATGTTTGCCGATTGTCTGCGCAAACACTTTGGCAGCGAGGGTTGCTCACGTTTTGCAGAAGACCACTTCTATGCCTTCAGTGATGATAGGGGCCTCTCCCAAAAACTCGAGGAACTTTTTGATGATTTTGCCCATTATGACAAGAGTGTTGCCCGCACCCTACCCGTACGCGCAGGTGTCTACCCCTGCGATCCCGACGATGACATTGTGGCGGTTGGCCTAGACCGAGCCAAGATGGCTTGCGACCTTGACCGCACCACCTGGCAGTCCCACGCAAGCTGGTTCACCAGCGAGATGAAGTATGATTCGCGGCTTCGCATCCACGTTCTTGAAAGCCTTGGACGCGCGCGTGCCGAGCGCTGGGTGCAACCCTATTACCAAGCCGTCGTCCGTACCGTTACCGGCGACATCTGCGGCGAGGAGGCGCTCGCCCGCTGGATAGACCCTGACTACGGGTTTCTCTCCCCTGCTCTGTTTATTCCTGTACTAGAAGAAGCAGGTCTGCTCCACAAGCTAGACCTGCACATTATCGACTGTGTTGCACAGGACATGATAGCAAAGCGTGAGAATGGCATTCCCATCGTGCCCGTATCGGTTAATATCTCGCTGCGCGACCTTCGAAAGCTTGACATTGCGCACGAGATATCAAAGCGCTTTGATGCCTACGGTCTTGACCATAACCTCATTAGGGTTGAGCTCACCGAATCTGTAGCCTCGTCCGATCCCGAGCTTCTCAAGTCACAGATTGCGCACCTCCACCATGCCGGCTTTGAGGTATGGATGGACGACTTTGGTAGCGGATACTCGTCGCTCAACGTCATCCAGGAGTTTGACTTTGATCTCATCAAGCTGGACATGGCCTTCCTCAACAGCAACCATCTTGAGAAAACGCAGGTCATTGTGGCAAGTATCGTACATGGCGCAAGCAGGATGGGCGTTGCCACACTGGCCGAGGGCGTTGAGACGCGCGAGCAGGCGCTGTTCCTCGAATCGGTAGGCTGCGACATCATGCAGGGCTTCTACTTCACCAGACCCCTTTCGCTTGAGACCATCATGTCGGTCAACGAGCACCAACCTCGCGAGAAGCTCTCGGAAACAGACTACTGGAATGCCGTAAGCCTCATCAATCTTGATGACCTCTTTGCCGCAGACGATGACCATGGCGTGGACGTTGTTCCCATGTCGGAGTTTCCGGTAGGCATAGTTGAGTACCGCCACGGCACCTGGCGTATTCTGCGTGCCAACCACTCGTACCGGAGCTTCTTGAACAAAACGGGCATTCTGCCCAACAGCCACGACGAGCTGAAGGCAAGCCCCATTGTTGGACGCATTGATGACGAGTTCATTCTTGCTGCCGAACACTCTTCCAAATCCGGCTCGTGGGAGCGTGTGGGCGGACGTCTTGAGTATGGCACAGGGTTTCAGTTCTACGTGCGTAAGCTGGTAAGCACAATTGATGCGCGCGCTTACATGGTTGCTTCCATTCCCACTATGCTGGGCTCTGCCCTTGGTGCCTTTGGCGACGTGCCGGTTGCGTACGCGGTGTTCCGCGTCATCCTCAACGACGCCGGTACCGAGGTTATAGACACCGAGTATGTGTATGCGAACCAGCTGTACTATCGCTGGCTTGGCCTAGAGAACCAAAGCCTTACGGGAAGATCGTTTCTTGAGGCAATTGAGAGCGCAAGCACAAGCTGGTTCCCCTACTGCTATCGCGCCGCAGTACTGCACGAAGAGGTGCACGATATCGTATACAGCTCCGAGATCAACCATTGGCTTAGCTTCAACATTGCACCCTCACCCATCGCAGGCCATTGCGTGTACGCCTTCACCAACGTAGACAGAGAGCAGCGCGAGAAAGAAGACCTCATCATTGGGCGCATGACCTCTGACTTCATCATCAAGATCACTGATGCCCTCAACGGTGAGCCAAGCTATGAGAAGGCCATGAACGGGCTGCTTGAGACCTTAAGCCACGTGGTGAACGCCGAGCGCCTGTATGTGATAGAGCGCGGCGAGATGCTCTCGTACAACACCTTTGAGTGGTGCGCCCAGGGAGTGAAGCCGCAGATTGACACACTGCAAGACCTTGATAACAGCGAATTTGATACCTGGGACCAGATTCTTGCCAGCGAACCTGTAGTTGTCATTCCTTGCGTGGAGGAGCTTCGCTACGTAGATGAACACCTTCACTGGCAGCTTGATCGTCAGGGAATCACGCATTTGTTGGCAGTCCCCTTCTACAGCGAAGGCAGGCTCATTGGATACCTTGGCGCCGATAACTATGCGCTGGATGAGGGCTACGATATCATGAGGCTGCTCAGGACCATATCGCCCTTTATCAGCGCACGCATTGCCAATCATAGGCTTCTAACCGAGCTCGAACATCTTAACACGCATGACCCGCTTACCAACATGCTCAATCGCCACGGCATTGACATGGCCATTGACAAGCACTTTGAGGAGCACCCTGGCCAGCCGTTTGCGCTGGCGCTCATGGATATCGACAACTTCAAGGATATCAACAACCGCCATGGCCACGATGTGGGAGACGAGATTCTCAAAGAGATGGCAAGCATCCTGGAGGAAAGCTTCCCGGAAGGCACCACCGTAGGTCGAAACAGCGGAGACGAGTTTTTGGCCATGCTCTGGGGCAAGGATGCCAGCAGCGCCAAAGAGCTCTTTGACCGACTTTCAAGACGCAAGAAATCCTGTGTATGTGCGGGCAAGCGCTACGAGTTTTCTCTTTCTGTGGGCTACGTATGCTGTCCCGAAGATGCGTCAGACCTTCGCAGCGTATATACCTTTGCAGACAGGGCCCTATATTGGGTAAAGCGCTCGGGCAAGGCGGACTGCAGGCGCTACAGCACCGAGATGGACGAGTAGAACCAAGGCATCATTGCCGCACGCAGCTTTAAAACAGCAAGATGGCAATCAACAACACGATGAGCACGATTGCGATATAGGTGTAGGGCGCAAAAGCAATAACAAATGGCATCATGTAGCTGAGTATCACCCAGCACGAGATGCCTATAACAGCCATAGTGAGCAGTATGGTAAAGATGAGCAGGGGCAGGTTGCCGTGTTCGTCATCGTTTTTCATATGAGTCTCCTTGGTTGCACAACCTGCCTTAGCGTATCACAACAAGAACACTCTAGTCGTTTGAGACCAGTGTATACAAAGAGGGACCCCATAGGGGTCCCTCTCGCATACGCTATGAAGCTTGCCTTACTTGGCGGCAGCCTGCAGAGCAGCCTTTACCTCGGCGTCGGTCTTGTACTGCATGATCTTCTTGACCAGAGCGTCAGCCTCTGCCTTGGTCCACTGCGAGATGATGCGGCGGGCCTTGAGGATGGACGGCGCGGAGACGGAGAACTCGTCCAGGCCAAAGCCGATGAGCACCGGGATGAACAGAGGATCGGCAGCGGCCTCGCCGCACATACCAACCATGATGCCAGCCTTGTTAGCCTCGCCGATGATGCGCTGCAGTGAGCGCAGGACGGCAGGCTGATACGGGTTGTAGAGGTAGGCAACCTTGTCCTGGCCGCGGTCGGCGCACATGGTGTAACCAATGAGGTCGTTGGTGCCAATGGAGAAGAAGTCACACTCGGCAGCAAGGTCGTCGGCAATCCATGCAGCAGCAGGAGTCTCGACCATGGTGCCGATCTTGATGTTGGGGTTGTACTTGACACCGCGGGCGTCAAGCTCAGCCTTGCACTCCTCAACCAGAGCCTTGACCTTGCGAATCTCGTCGATGCAGGTTACCAGCGGGACCATGATCTCGACATCGCCAAAGGCGGAGGCACGCAGCAGAGCGCGGAGCTGGACCTTGTACTCTTCAGGGTTGTTGAGGCAGTAACGAATGGCGCGATAGCCAAGGAACGGGTTCTCTTCCTTGGGAAGGTCCATGTAGGGGATCTCTTTGTCGCCGCCCACGTCAAGCGTACGGATGATGACCGGCTGGTCCTTCATGCGCAGAGCGACCTTCTGGTAAGCGGCAAACTGCTCGTCCTCGGAGGGAAGCTCCTGGGCGTCCATGAACAGGAACTCGGAGCGGAACAGGCCAACGCCCTCGGCGTCGTGCTCGACGGCGGCGTTTGCATCGTTGGGGTTACCGATGTTGGCAACGAGGAGCTTTACGATGCCGTCAGCAGTCTTGGTGGGAATGCCGCGGAAGGCCTCGAGGGCTGCCTTCTCCTTGGCCAGCTTCTTGGCCTTGTCACGGTACTCGGCAAGCTCGTCGCTGCTGGGATCAACAATAACGGTGCCCTTGGCGCCGTCAACGATGACCAGGTCGCCCGTGGCGATGTTCTTGGTGGCACCCTCAACGGAGAGGACGGCAGGAATCTCGAGCGCGCGGCAGATGATGGCGGCATGAGAGGTACGTCCACCGGTCTCGGTGATGATGGCGGCCACGTTATCCTTGTCGATGTCGGCGGTCATCGAGGGGGTGAGCTCGTCAACAACAACGATGGAGTTCTCGGGCAGCGAGGAGAGGTCGACGACTTCCTTGCCCAGCAGGTCGGCAAGCAGGCCAACCTTGACGTCGGCGACGTCGGCGGCGCGCTCGCGGAAGAGCTCGTCCTCCATGGCGGCAAACATGTTGTAGTACATGTCGTAAGCTTCGCTCACGGCCTGCTCTGCGCACTGGCCAGCGTCGATGGCGGCCTCGACCATGTCCTTGATGCCATCATCGGTGCCAAACTCGATGTGAGCCGTCATGATGCCGGCTTCCTTCTCAAGGCCGTTTGCTATCATGCGCTCGATCTGAGCGTTGGTGGCATCGACAAACTTGTCGCGAGCGGCAATGAAGCGAGCCATCTCGAGCTCAGGATCTTCAGGCTTGGTGGGGGTGAAAGAAAGATCAGGTGCAACTGCCACGCGTGCAACACCAATGCCAATTCCGTCAGAAGCGTTTACGCCCTCGAACATGTGATACCTCCTATCAAACACTTTTTACGTCTCTGCATGAAGCACAGTCATGCAAAAGCGGGGCCGAAGCCCCGCGTAGTACCAAATATGTTGCCTACTTTTTCATCGATTCGATGATCTTCTCTTGGGCTGCAAGCACGCGCATGATGGTGCTGCGCTTGGCGATGCCCTTGGAAGCCGCCGTTGCGGAGCCGCACGCCGAGGCAAAGCGCAGGGCCGTCTCGTAATCCTCGCCGGCATCGGTCTTGGCCACAAAACCTGCGACCATCGAGTCGCCAGCGCCGGTGGCGTTAACCAGGCGAATCTTTGCCGTGGGAACGGTGTGCACGTTACCAAACTCGTCATAGAGAAGCGAGCCGTAGCCGCCGCACGAAACGATAACGTTCTGGGCACCGCGCTCGTGCAGCTCCTTGGCGTAGGGGATGCACTCCTCGGGTGTCTCGGGGTTGGTACCAAAAATGCGGCCAACCTCGTGGTTGTTAGGCTTGATCAGGAACGGCTCACGGTCGAGCGACTCCATGAGCAGCGAACCGGGAGCGTCAACCACAAAGCGAATGCCGCGACCCTCAAGGGTCTTCATGATGATGTTGTACATGTCTTCGGGCAGCGACTTGGGAATGGAGCCCGTAAGCACCAAGGTGTCGCCAGGTGCAAGGCCGTCAATACGGCCAAGCAGCTCATCAACCTTCTTCAGCGGAATCTTGGGGCCCATTCCGTTGACGATGGTCATTACGATGCCGTTCATCTTTACGTTAATACGGGTGTTGCCACGGTCGAGCTTCACGAAGTTGCAGGAGATGCCCTTTTCCTGCAAACGACTCACCAGGTACTCGCCCGTAAAGCCACCAACGATGCCAAAGGCGACATTAATGACGCCTAGCTCGTTGAGGAGGGTAGAAACGTTAATGCCGTTTCCACCGCAGTGGATCTCTTCGGATGAAGACCTGTTGGTGAAGCCCATGTCCAGCGTCAACGGATGCATCACGTAGTCGATGGCCGGGTTCAAAGTCACGGTGTAAATCAACGTAAGCTCCTTCCAGCGCTCCAGTGATTCCCATTATGCGGCAAGCAACTTACTTGACTACATGAGAACCCAGTGAGCGACATTATGGGTTTGCCAAGTGGTATCGTTCTCGCCCTCATTGACATCAAAGCTCTTTGTGAGACCA